>NZ_JBIUCZ010000030.1:0-45447 GCF_047975845.1 Sphingomonas mangrovi
CAACAGGTCCGCAAAGGACGCCGGCCTCGTCTGCTTGCGCATCTCATCTCTCCGATACCCAGCGAAGAGAATTACATCCCCAGCTTTATGCAAAGGTCCCGCGGAAGCTGGGGTCTCTTGCGGCAAGGACGCCGCCTGCGGAGGGAGATCCCAGCTTTCGCTGGGATGACGGTAGAACGTCGGGGGTGCGGTGGCGGCGGTGGTGGCTGCACCTCCAACCCCGTCGCCCCAGCGCAGGCTGGGGTCTCGTGCCGCGAGGGCGCCGCTTGGGGAAGGAGGTCCCAGCCTTCGCTGGCATGACGGTGGAGGTGGCGGGCCTTCCTCTCGCGGCTACTCCCGCGCCTCCGCCACCAGCGCCAGGACCTGCGCCGCCAGCTCCGGGCGGCAGATCAGCAGGTCGGGGAGGTACGGGTCGGCGCGGTTGTAGGCGAGCGGGCTGCCGTCGACGCGGCTGACGTGGAGGCCGGCGGCGGCGGCGACCGCGGCGGGGGCGCAATTGTCCCATTCGTGCTGGCCGCCGGTGTGGAGGTAGATCTCGGCCTCGCCGCGCACCACCGCCATCGCCTTGGCTCCGGCCGAGCCCATCGCCACCAGCTCGGCGCCGATCGCCTGCGCGACCCGCACCGGCGGTTCGGCGGGACGGCTGCGGCTGACCAGCATCCGCGGCGCGCCGGCGGGCGCGGGCGGCAGCGCGGGCGGCAGGTCCGAGGCGAGCGTCAGCCCCAGCGCCGGCAGCGCCACCGCGCCGGCCGCCGCCTCGCCAGCGATCGCGAGCGCGACGTGCACCGCCCAGTCGCTGCGCCCCTCGCGATACTCGCGCGTGCCGTCGAGCGGGTCGACGATCCACACCCGCTCGGCCGAGAGCCGCGCGGCGCTGTCCTGTTCCTCTTCCGACAGGATCGCGTCGCCGGGCCGCGCCTGCGCCAGCGCCTCCAGGATGAAGCGGTTGGCGACGCGGTCGCCGGCGTCGCCCAACCCCTTGCCGGCGAACAGCCCCGAGCCGCGGATCTCCATCAGCAGCCGGCCGGCGCTCTCGGCGATGCGGCGCGCGAGCGCGGCGTCTTGGGCGAGCGCGGTCACGCGGCGTCGCCGAGCAGCAGCGCGACGATCCGCTCGGCCGCGGCTTCGGGCGTCTCCCGCGTGGTGTCGACGTGGACGTCGGGTGTCTCGGGCGCCTCATAGGGGCTGTCGATGCCGGTGAAGTTTTTGAGCTCGCCGGCGCGTGCCTTGCGGTACAGCCCCTTGACGTCGCGCGCCTCCGCGACCGCGAGCGGCGTGTCGACGAACACCTCGACGAACTCGCCCGCGGGCAGCATGCCGCGCACCAGCTCCCGCTCGGCGCGGAACGGCGAGATGAAGGCGGTGAGCACGATCAGGCCGGCATCGGCCATCAGCCTGGCCACCTCGCCCACCCGGCGGACGTTCTCGACGCGATCGGCGTCGGTGAAGCCCAGGTCCTTGTTGAGCCCGTGGCGGATGTTGTCGCCGTCGAGCAGGAAGCTGTGCTTGCCGAGCGCGTGCAGCCGCTTCTCGACCAGATTGGCGATGGTCGACTTGCCCGATCCCGAAAGGCCGGTGAACCACAGCACCCGCGGGCGCTGGTGCTTCTGCGCGGCATGCGCCTCGCGGGTGATCTCCACCGCCTGCCAATGGACGTTCTGGCTGCGGCGCAGCGCGAACTGCAGCATGCCGGCCGCAACGGTGGCGTTGGTGAGCTTGTCGATCAGGATGAAGCCGCCGAGGTCGCGGCTGTCGGCATAGCCCTCGAAGGCGATGCCGCGGTCGGTATAGACCTCCGCCACGCCGATGTCGTTGAGCCCCAGCGTCTTCACCGACAGCTCGGCCAGGGTGTTGACGTCGACGGCGTGCTTGGGCGGCTGCACGGTCGCGCTGACGGTGCGGGTGCCGATCTTCATCCAATATCCGCGGCCCGGCAGCAGCGGCTCGGCATCCATCCACACGAGGATCGCCTGGAACTGGTCGGCGACCTGTGGCGGCGCGTCAGCGGCGACCAGCACGTCGCCGCGCGAGCAGTCGATTTCGTCGGCGAGCGTCAGGGTGACCGACTGGCCCGCGCCGGCCTCGGCCAGGTCGCCGTCCATCGTCACGATGCGGGCGATGGTCGAGGTGCGGCCGGAGGGGAGCACGCGCACCGCATCGCCGGGCTTCACCGTGCCGCTGGCGACCAGCCCCGCGAAGCCGCGGAAGTCGAGGTCGGGGCGGTTGACCCATTGCACCGGCATGCGGAACGGCCGACGGCGATCGGCGGCCAGGTCGACCTCCACCGTCTCGAGATGCTCGACCAGCGTCGGGCCCGCGTACCACGGCGTGCGGTCCGAACGGCTGGCGATGTTGTCGCCGCCGAGCCCCGAGATCGGAATGGCGGTGAAGGCGTCGATCCCGATCGAGTCCGCGAAGGCGCGATAGTCGGCGACGATCTCGGCGAAGCGATCCGCGTCATAGCCGACCAGATCCATCTTGTTCACCGCCAGCACGACGTGGCGGATGCCGATCAGATGGGTGAGATAGCTGTGGCGCCGCGTCTGGGTGAGCACGCCCTTGCGCGCGTCGATCAGGATCACCGCCAGATCGGCGGTCGAGGCGCCGGTGACCATGTTGCGCGTGTACTGTTCGTGCCCCGGCGTGTCGGCGACGATGAACTTGCGCTTCTCGGTCGCGAAGAAGCGGTAGGCGACGTCGATGGTGATCCCCTGCTCGCGCTCGGCGGCGAGGCCATCGACCAGCAGCGCGAAGTCGAGGTTCTGCCCCTGGGTGCCGACCCGCTTGCTGTCGCTCTCCAGCGCGGCGAGCTGATCCTCGAAGATCATCTTCGAATCGTACAGCAGCCGGCCGATCAGCGTCGACTTGCCGTCGTCCACCGACCCGCAGGTGATGAAGCGCAGCAGCGTCTTGTTCTGATGCGCCTCGAGATAGGCGTCGATGTCCTCGGCGATGAGGGCGTCGATCTGGTAGACGGGTTCGGGAAGCGCGGACATCAGCGGACCTCGTCGTGCCGAACGGGCGTCGGCATCCACCGTGCCACGGGGGGCTTCGGTGCGTGGAGTGAGAGCGACCCTGACCCGCGTTCAGGGTGACGGGGAACATGCGCAGGGCGGGAGCGCGGAAACCAACCCGTCATCCCAGCGCAGGCTGGGATCTCGTGCGGCACGGGGACGCTCCGAAGCGAAGATCGCGATCCCCACACGGCGCCCCAGCGGCAGGAGACCCCAGCCTGCGCTGGGGTGACGGCGTGGAAGGGGGCGGACGACGCCACCTCAGAAATACCCTTCCTGCTTCTTCTTCTCCATGCCGGCGCCGCCTTCGTCCTTGTCGATCGCGCGGCCCTGGCGTTCGGAGGTGGTGGTGAGCAGCATCTCCTGGATCACCGCCGACAGCGTCGCCGCCGTGCTCTCGACCGCGCCGGTGAGCGGATAGCAGCCGAGCGTGCGGAAGCGGATCGAGCGCTCGACCGGCACTTCGCCGGGGCGCAGCGGGAAGCGATCGTCGTCGACCATCAGCAGCATGCCGTCGCGCTCGACGGTCGGGCGGGGTGCGGCGAAGTAGAGCGGCACGATCTCGATCCCCTCGGCCAGGATGTACTGCCAGATGTCGAGCTCGGTCCAGTTGGACAGCGGGAAGACGCGGATCGACTCCCCCTTCGCCTTGCGCGCGTTGTAGAGCCGCCAGAGCTCCGGGCGCTGCGCCTTGGGGTCCCAGCGGTGGCTGGCGGAGCGGAAGCTGAACACGCGCTCCTTGGCGCGGCTCTTCTCCTCGTCGCGCCGCGCGCCGCCGAACGCCGCGTCGAAGCCGTACTGGTCGAGCGCCTGCTTCAACCCTTCCGTCTTCCACAGGTCGGTGTGGAGGCTGCCGTGGTCGAACGGGTTGATGCCGCGCGCCATCGCCTCCGGGTTGCGGTGGACGAGCAGTTCCATGCCCGCCTCGGCGGCCGCCCTGTCGCGCAGCGCGTACATCGCCCGGAATTTCCAGGTCGTGTCGACGTGGAGCAGCGGGAAGGGCGGCGGCGCGGGGTAGAAGGCCTTTTTGGCGAGGTGCAGCATCACCGCCGAGTCCTTGCCCACCGAATAGAGCATCACCGGACGCTCCGCCTCGGCCACCACTTCGCGCAGGATGTGGATGCTCTCCGCTTCCAGCCGCTGGAGATGGGTGAGGCCGGGCCGGGCAGGGGGCAGGGGAGCGGTCATAGACGGCGGAGGTGGCAGAAGCCCGGGGGCGAAACAACGGCCAATCCGCCGGTTTACTGCCGATGCTGCGGGAAAGAATTTGGGCCTGAGAAAGCACAACTTTAGCGGCGGCGAAACGAGGCGTTTTCGTCCAACCGGAACTTGTCGGCGGCAAAGCGCTGCTTTCAGGGTTGGGCGATTGTGTGGAGCGAACGGAGGGACTGTCCTACCGCCCCGCCGCCGTGGCATGGGAGGAGCATGCACGCCGTCCGCTTCTCCCGCCGCCCGGCGTCCGCCCCGTCCGGACGGGCGGACTGCGTCCGCGGCCAGCGGCGCGCGTGCCTCAACTTCCTCAACTTAGGTGCCCGATGACCGACGCTGCTCTCGCTGCCGAGCGCCCGCTCGCCTTCCACCACACCCCCGGCACGGGACCGACGATCGTCTTCCTGCCCGGCTATGCCTCGGACATGACCGGCAGCAAGGCGCTGGCGATCGAGGCCTGGGCGCGGGAGCAGGGGCGCGCGTTCGTCCGCTTCGACTATGGCGGCTGCGGGCAGAGCCCCGGCGCGTTCGAGGAGCAGACGCTGGCGCTGTGGCGCGACGATGCGCTCGCGATCATCGACCATGCCGTCGAAGGTCCGGTGGTGCTGGTCGGATCGTCGATGGGCGGGTGGATCATGCTGCTCGCCGCGCGCGACCGGCCCGATAGGGTGGTGGGGCTGGTCGGCATCGCCCCCGCGCCCGATTTCACCGACTGGGGCTTCACGCCCGAGGAGAAGATGACGCTGCTCACGCAAGGGCGGCTGGAGAAGCCGTCGCCCTATTCGGACCAGCCGACCGTCACCACCCGCGCCTTCTGGAGCTCGGGCGAGGCCAACCGGCTGATGCACGGCACGCTGCCGATCGACCTGCCGGTGCGGCTGATCCAGGGGCAGCGCGACAAGGAGGTGCCGTTCGAGCGCACCGTCCACCTCGCCGGACTGCTGCGTTCAGCCGAGGTGCAGACGCTGCTCGTCAAGGACGGCGACCACCGCCTGTCCCGGCCGCAGGACATCGCCCTGATCCTGCGCGCGATCGAAGATGTGATCCCCGCCTGATGCTCCTGCCGCTGCTCCTTCTCGCCCAGACCGCGCCTGCACCCGCACCCGCTGCCGGCCCGCCCGCACCCGCGCGCGGCGACCGCTATGCCGAGTGCGTCGATCAGGCACGCCGCGATCCCGCCGCCGCCGAGCGCGGCGCGACCGCCTGGCAGAAGGACGGCGGCGGCTTCCTCGCCAGCCAATGCCTGGGCGTCGCCTATACCAGCCAGCAGCGCTGGGACGCGGCTGCGGCGGCGTTCGAGACGGCGGCCCGCGCGGCCGACGCGGCGAAGGACGCGCGATCGGGTGCGTTCTGGGCGGCGGCCGGGAACGCCTGGCTCGCCGCGGGCGATCCGGGCAAGGCGCAGGTCGCGATCGACGCGGCGCTGATCGGCGGCACGCTCGACGGGCTCGACCTGGGCGAGGCCCATCTCGACCGCGCCCGCGCGCTCGTCGCCGCCGGCCGCCCGATCGAGGCGCGCGCCGATATCGACCGCGCGGTGGTGCTGGCGGGCGACGACCCGCTGACCTGGCTCCTGTCGGCGACGCTGGCACGGCGCACCGGCGACCTGCTGCGAGCGCGCAAGGACATCGGCCGCGCGCTGGCGATGGCGTCCGACGACGCCTCGGTCCAGCTGGAGGCGGGCAACATCGCCGCAGTCGAGAACAACGAAGCCGCCGCACGCAGCGCCTGGGAAGCCGCGGCCCGGCTCGCCCCCGGCAGCGCCCAGGCGCAGTCCGCGAACGACGCGCTGGCGCGGTTGGGTGGGGTGGGGTTTTAGGGTTTAGGACCGGGGACGAGAGGGTGGCCGCTGAAAACCAGGCCGTCTCCGAACGACTGAGTGACGCGACGGAGACGGGGGCATCGTGCCGAACCGGCCGATGCGAGGCAGCGTTGCCACTCGGACCTAATCGCTCACGTTCACCGTCGCGCCACATACCGGGCGAGTGGCCAAGCAAGCAGGTTGCCGAGCAGGAGCAGACCCGCGAAGTAGAACAGGCTCGACGCCTCCGGGACGCCCTCGCCGCGGATCGCGTGCGCGCTCGAGAGGAGGATGATGCCGTTCTGCGCCGCCAACACTGGCCACATCCGGCGCAGCACCGGACCGAGCAGCGCAAGGGCCAATCCGACGGCCAGCAGCCATCCGCCAAGGGGCGGCTCGCTAACGAAGGACGCCACCAGAACGAGGCTGTCCAGCGCTGCCAGCGCGCCCGCGGCGATCAGCACCAGGAACCGATAGATTAACTCGGCCCTTTCTGCGGCGTTGCGGCCGTGAGCGGCGTCCCGAGGAACACGATGCCCGAAAACGGCTGGTTTGGACGCTTATCGAGGACCAAACCGCGCTGTTTTGGAGAGTTCTCCTCGACCTCATGCACCCCGCATCCTGCCTCCAAGCAGTACCATGCACTACCCTTCCCATGGGAAGCTAGAAGAAGGGTCGTGGTTTCCTCCTGCGGCAAGAACGATGCCATCGGCCGAAGTTCTGGAAATTGGTCCATGGGAATTTTTCTGGCATGTACGGATCCGGTAAGCACCAGCATCCGCCGTGGCCCTATATCGCCGTTCTGCAACAGGGCTGCCATTCGCTTCTCGAACTCGCCGTGATCGACGGGCTTGTAGTTCAGCCACGGCATTCGAAACGCGCCGTCTTGGTAGCTGAGGGTTGGCTGGAAGGCGACCACTCGCGCGACACGGCCTTGCTTATGCTGTGCCCGAAGGTTGCGAAACAGATCGAACATGGCTTCGCTCGATCGCCCATCGAGGACGTCGTCGGGCTGACCCCCGCGCCACATCGACGCACGAAGAAACGCCGCCTCTGCTTTCTCGCCTCCATCCGAGTTCAGGTACGCGTCGATCGCTGGCTGGTCCTGTTCCGGTTGCTCGACCGCAACGACGACGGGCGCCGCACGGGAAGCGAGGCAGACGAGGTCTGCAAACATGGCCGGCATCTCATTTGTGCCGTGTCTTTCGCCCACTACGATCCACCGGGTCGGCGATGCCACGACTTCTGCGAAACCGTCGACCGGCGAACAACCGCCGGAAGAAGTCGCCACCGCTAGCAAAGCACTCAGCAGCATGTCCGAGGTACCTTTTCCCAAACAGGTCGAATGTGTCGAAAAACGCTGGTGCGGGCAACGCGACAGAGCGCCCGAGGTGAAACTCGGGCGCGCCGTCTGCTCGGTCGAAGTTGACCATCGCGGACGCCGCAGCGATCCGGGGCGGGGATCTGGATCGGGATGGTGCCAAGACCTCGATTAGACGGGTTCAGCGAGCCCGAGATTGGGCACTGGCGGTCGAGCCATTTCCGGGCCCCGACCCTAATCCAGATAAAAATCCACCGTCGTCACGACACGCACCTTCTTGAACGGGGTGTCGGCGACGCCGTAGCCTTCCTGTTCGCCGTCGCGGGCCTCGACCGAGAAATAGCCCTGGGTCGCGCTCTTGATGCCGCCGACGCCGGTGTCGCTGTCCTTGGCGAACTGTTCGGCGGCGGCGCGGGCGTCGCGGGTGGCCTCGGCGACCATCGGCGGCTTGATGTCGTTGAGCTTGGTGAAGCTGTAGGCGATGCCGGAGCCCTCCTGCAGCACCACGCCCTGTCGGACGAGGTCGAACTGCCGCGCCACCGCCTGGCGGGCACGGGCGATGTCGGTGGTGCGCAGTTGCAGCCGCTGGTTGATCGTCACCATCTGATAGCCGTCGACATAGGACTGGCTGACGCCGGCGCCGGCGGGGGTCAGCGCCTCGGCAGGGAAGCCGAGCCCGGTGAAGAAGCGGCGGATGCTCTGCGTGTCGCGGTCCATCTCCGCCTGCACCTGCGCCAGGTCGGCGCCCTGCTTGGAATAGTTGAGCGTCCACACCGCCAGATCGGCGGTGACGTTGCGCTCGGCGAGCCCGCGGACCGTTACCGACCGGTCGGCATGGCGCGCGCGCACCAGCCCGTTGCCCAGCAGATAGCCGCCGACGATCATGCCGATCGCCAGGATCGCCGCCACCACCAGCAGCACCGTGCCGCGATCCCTGACCCTTGCGCTTTCCATTCGCGTCTCCTGCCCCATATACCGCAGGAGCCTATCGTGCCGCCGGCGCGATGCAAGTTCGCCGTGAAGATGAAAGCCCCGCCCATGAAGTATCTGCACACCATGATCCGCGTCACCGATCCGGATGCGACGATCCGCTTCTTCAACCTGCTGGGGTTGCAGGAGACCCGCCGCATCGAAAACGAGCAGGGGCGCTTCACGCTGATCTTCCTCGCCGCGGACGAGGACAGCAACGGCGCGGGCAAGCGGGCCGAGGCGGAGGTGGAACTCACCTACAACTGGGACCCGGAAGACTATGGCGAGGGCCGCAACTTCGGCCATCTCGCCTATCGGGTCGAGAACGTCTACGAGACCTGCCAGCGGCTGATGGACGCGGGCGTGACGATCAACCGCCCGCCGCGCGACGGCAACATGGCGTTCATCCGCACCCCCGACAACATCTCGATCGAGCTGCTCCAGGCGGGCGACCCGCTGCCGTCGGCCGAGCCCTGGGCATCGATGCCGAACACGGGCCGCTGGTAATGGCGGCGGCGTCTCCGATCGAGGTCGTCCGGCTGCCGGCGCTGTCGGACAACTACGTCTGGCTGCTCCACGATCCCGCCTCTGGCGAGACGGTCGTGGTCGATCCGGCGGAGGCGCCGCCGGTGCTCGACGCGCTGGCCGAGCGGGGGTGGAGCCTCACCGCGATCTGGAACACGCACTGGCATGGCGACCACACCGGCGGCAACGCCGGGCTGAAGGACGCGACCGGCGTGGCCGTGTTCGGCCCAGCGGCCGAGGCGGCGAAGATCCCGACGCTCGACCACGGGTTGGCGGAGGGCGACACGGTACGGATCGGCGATCATGGTGCGACGGTGCTGGAGGTGCCGGCGCATACCGCCGGCCACATCGCCTTCCACTTCGCCGACGATGCGCTGCTGTTCAGCGGCGACATGCTGTTCGCGATGGGCTGCGGCCGGCTGTTCGAAGGGACGGCGGAGCAGATGTACGCCGCGATGCGGCGGTTCGAGGCGCTGCCGGACTCAACGCAGGTGTTCTGCGGCCACGAATATACCCAGTCGAACGGCCGCTATGCGCGGGTCGCCGAGCCCGACAATGCCGCTATTGTCGAGCGGATGGCGGAGGTCGACCGGCTGCGCGCCGCGGCTGAGCCGACGGTGCCGACCACGATCGGTGAGGAACGCGCAACCAACCCGTTCCTTCGCGCGTCGTCGGTGGAGATGCTTGCCGAGCGGCGGCAGGCCAAGGACGCGTTCCGCAGATAACGGGCGCGCGCAGCAAGGAGAGACGGCATGCTACGGTGGACCCTGACGCTCGCGGGCGCCGCGCTGCTCGCCGGCTGCGCCACCCCTGCCGAGGAGGCGAGGCGCCGGGCGGCGGGGGAGAAGGAGCTGGCCGAAACGCTTGCCGACTATACGCCCGCCCGCACGCTCGATTGCATCGACCCCACCTTCGCCGGCGGGCCGCAGATCGTCGGCGATTCGCTGCTCTACCGCGCGACGGCGAACACCTATTATCGCAACGTCGTCGAGCCCAACTGCCCGGCGCTGCGCGGCGACCAGATCGTCATCGCCGAACTCTACGGCTCGCGCATCTGCAAGAACGACCGCTTCCGCCTGCTCCAGCGCGGGCAGTCGGCCGGCATTCCCTCCGGCTACTGCCGGTTCGGCGAGTTCGTCGAGTACAAGAAGAACTCGTAGGTCGGAGCAGCGGTGGTGCGATTGGCGACCGCGCTCCATTTCTCGTCATGCTGACGGAAGTCAGCATCCATACGCGCTGCGCTTGCGCCTCCTGCCGGAGCGGCAATGGATCCTGACCTTCGTCAGGATGACGGGAGGGAGGGTTTGCGTGCAGAACGCGGACGTCGCGGAACTGGGCCCCGGCCTTCGCCGGGGCACAAATCCTACAGGACGTAGCGGCTGAGGTCGGTGTTGCGCGCGACGCTGGCGAGCTGCTGTTCGACATAGGCGGCATCGACGGTCAGCATCTCGCCGCGGCGATCCTCGGCGTCGAAGCTCACTTCCTCGAGCAGCTTCTCCATCACCGTCTGGAGGCGGCGGGCGCCGATGTTCTCGACCTCGCCGTTCACCTCGGCGGCGATGCGGGCGACGGCGCGGATCGCGTCGGGGGTGAAGTCCACCGTCACGCCCTCGGTGCCGATCAGCGCCTGATACTGCTGCGGCAGCGACGCCTTGGTGTCCGATAGGATCGCGACGAAATCGTCCTCGGTCAGCCCCTTGAGCTCGACGCGGATCGGCAGGCGGCCCTGGAGCTCGGGCAGCAGGTCGCTCGGCTTGGCGACGTGGAACGCGCCGGAAGCGATGAAGAGGACATGGTCGGTCTTCATCGGACCGTACTTGGTGGCCACCGTCGTGCCCTCGATCAGCGGGAGCAGGTCGCGCTGCACGCCCTCACGGCTCACCGAGCCGCCGCGCACGTCCGACACCGCGATCTTGTCGATCTCGTCGAGGAAGACGATGCCGTTGGCTTCCGCATCCGCCAAGGCGGTGCGGCTGACCTCGTCCTGGTCGAGACGCTTGTCGGCTTCCTCCTCGACGAGCTTCTCCCAGGCGGCCGGCACGGTGAGCTTGCGGCGCTTCAGCTGGCCGCCGCCGCCGAACGCTTTGCCCATCATCTCGGACAGGTTGATCATCTGCGGCGCGCCGCCGGGAATCTCGAACGGCATGGAGGGCTGCGCCTCCAGCTCAATCTCGATCTCCGTGTCGTTTAGGTGGCCGTCGGCCATGCGCTGGCGGAACGCCTCGCGCGTCGCCTCGCTCGCGCCCTTGCCGGTGAGCGCGTCGAGCAGGCGGGCCATCGCGGCTTCCTCGGCCTTGTCCTTCACGGCCAGGCGGCGGCGTTCCTTTTCCAGTCGGATCGCTTCCTCGACCAGGTCGCGGGCGATCTGCTCGACGTCGCGGCCGACATAGCCGACCTCGGTGAACTTGGTCGCCTCCACCTTCACGAACGGCGCGTCGGCCAAGCGGGCCAGGCGGCGGCTGATCTCGGTCTTGCCGCAGCCGGTCGGGCCGATCATCAGGATGTTCTTCGGGGAAACCTCGTCGCGCAGCTCGGGCGAGAGCTGCTGGCGGCGCCAGCGGTTGCGCAGCGCGACGGCGACCGCGCGCTTGGCATCCTTCTGCCCGATGATGTGCGCGTCGAGCGCGGCGACGATCGCCTTGGGGGTGAGGGTGTCGTTCATGTTCGTTCCTCGTCATCCCAGCGAAGGCTGGGATCTCGTGCCGCGGGGGCACGCGTTGTTACCGGGAGACCCCAGCCTTCGCTGGGGTGACGGGTGTGTCTGGGTGACGGGTGGGGCGGGGTTGGTGTGTCCCGGGGGCGGGTGCTAGGCCAGGCGCCGACTAGGCCACCGTGTCCAGCCGCTCCACCGTCAGCCGGTCGTTGGTGTAGACGCACAGCTCGCCGGCGATCTGCATCGCCTTGCGGCAGATCTTTTCGGCATCGGCTTCATAGTCGGTGAGCGCGCGGGCGGCGGCGAGGGCGAAGTTGCCGCCCGATCCGATCGCCGCGATGCCGCCTTCCGGCTCCAGCACGTCGCCGTTGCCCGTCACCACCAGCGTCACCTCCTTGTCGGCGACGATCAGCATCGCCTCCAGGTTGCGCAGGAACTTGTCGGTGCGCCAGTCCTTGGCGAGCTCCACCGCGGCGCGCAGCAGCTGGCCCTGGTGCCGCTCAAGCTTGGCCTCGAGCCGCTCGAACAGGGTGAAGGCGTCGGCGGTCGCGCCGGCGAAGCCCGCGATCACGCTGCCGTCGCCCAGCGGACGCACCTTGCGCGCGTTCGGCTTCATCACCGTGGGACCCTGGGAGACCTGGCCGTCACCTGCGATGACGACGCGGCCGTTCTTGCGCACGGAAAGGATCGTGGTGCCGTGCCACACCATGTCGTTGCTCATGGGCGGCATGTGGGGCGCGACCGGCGGCTATGCAACGACGTCGAAGGTGATCGTTTCGAAAGCGATGTTGCGGATGGTCTGCGCGTCGATCGCCATGAACGAGAAGCGGCTGAGCGCGGGCGACAGCGACGCGTCGGCGAGCGAGGCGTCGAGGTCGATGAGATAGCGTTCGCAGTCGGTGAGGGTGATCCGCGTGATGCAGCCGTCGGGCTTGAGCGAGATGTCGTGGACCAGCCCGCCATAGGCGAGCGTCTTGCCGTCGTGCTCGACGGTAGTCATCACATAGGCGATCACCGCGGTGTCGGAATTGTCGAGCGCGTCGGCGAGCGATGTCGCCCAGCCGTAGATCCAGGCGGGGAGGCGGTCGCGCCGCGCGCGGCTGCGCAGCCAGCCGCGGATCGCGAGATAGGTGAGCAGCGACTGGCCGGCGACGCCGAGCAGCGCCACCGTCACGGCATTGCCGCCGATCCCCTTGCCGCCGACGACGTCGAGCGCGCTGTGATAGGGATCGAGCCAGGGCGCCGGCACGCGCACCATGCAGGTCGCATGGGCGCAGACGAGGCCGTTGAGCGAGAACAGCGCGGCGGTGGCGGCGTGGACCAGCAGCGCGGCGCCCGCGATGACGATCACCGCTTCGACGGTGTTGGCGCTCGGCGGTTCGGGGGCGATCGCCTTGCCGTCGTGGAACAGGCCGTAGATCGCGGCATAGGCGGCGAGCCCGGGCGCGAGGAACAGCAGCAGGATGCCGGTTTCAAGCATGCGCCGCCGCTCCCGTTCCGGCTATTCGGCGGCCTCGACCCGAGGCTCGCGACCGGAGGGGCGGCCGCCCGAGAAGAACTCGCGGCTCCGCTGCTGCTGTTCGGGGCGGCGCGACAGCTCCAGCCAGCTCTGGCCGGCATGGGCAGAGCGGTAGGCGGCGGCGCGGCGCAAGGTCTCGTCCGAATTGACGCGCATCCCGGTCTCCTGCCGCGCCAATATGGCTGCCGCCCGATCCCCGCACAAGCGCTATCGCTCGACGCCCCTGGCCTTCCCCCAGGCGCGCGCGGCGGTGTAGCCGAGATAGCCGGTGCCGAAGAGCGCGTAGAGCTCGTCGGGGATGCCGCGCAGATAGGCGGTCATCCCGCGCGCGACCGCCTCCGCCAGCTCCGGGCGGAAGGCGGAGAGCACGCCCATCGGGATCGACCACAGCAGCAGCACGTACATGACGTAGAGGAAGCTGGGGCGCGCGCGGCTGGTCCAGGGATCGGCCGACTGCGCCTCCGCCACCACCGCCGACAGCTGGACGCGGGTCGCCTCCAGTTCGCGGCTGTTCTCGAGCTTGAGCAGCTCGAGCTTGGCGGCGTCGCGGGCCTTCGGGTCCGGGATGATGCGGTCGAGCAGCCCCGCGACCGGGCCGATCACGCCGTCGATGATGGTCATATGCCTGTCCTTTTCTCGGCGGTCGTCGCCGGAAGTTGAGGAAGTTGAGGCCTGGGTTCAGCCGAGCCGGTTGGCGAGCCAGCCGTAGAGGAATGCCTCGTTGGCGGGGCGCTGTTCGGCCAGGTCGAGGTAGCGCGCGCCCTGGAGCGCGTCGCACGCCTTCACCAGCACCGACTCGCCGAGGCTGCCGCGGCTGGCGAGGAAGCCGTCGAGCGCGGCGAGCGTCACCGGGCCGATCGCGCCGTCGAGTCGCAGGTCGGGATAGTCGCGCGCGCCGCGATTGAGCGCGTTGAGCGTGCGCTGGAGGAAACCGGCGGCGACCGCCGGCCCCATATTGATGCCGGTGTCGAACAGCTCGGCGGCGAGTGCGGGGGCGCGGGTGGCGACGGCGTCGAAGCGCGGGCGGGTCCAGTAGAGCCGGCGGTAGATGTCCGCCGCGACGCTGCGCGGCAGCGACGCCATCGGCCCGTCGTAGCCGTTGGCACGCGCCACCGCCTCGGTCAGGCCCCAGCGGGTCGCGCCGCCGCGGTCGGCGGGATGGTCGACGAACCCGCCCTCGCGGGCGATCGCCTCCTCGATCAGGGTGTCGATGGTCATGCCGTACCTCCTAATTGCAGGAGCCGGTGAACCATATAGGTTGCAAGTAGGAAAGAGGCTCCGTCGATAGAGGTACGTTGACGGACGGGAGCGTCGGCGGCGGAGCTTGCGCAGTTGGCGTTGCGGCAAACGATCCGGACAGTCGCCAGCATCGCCGATAAGTCGATGATGCCGTCCGCGCCGCCCCTGAGACGAATCGACATTCACCCGTTCCCCGTTCGTCTCGAGTAGGGATCGAGCGTGTCGAGAGCCCGTATCGAGAGAGCCGCGAGCGTCGACCTCTCGATAGGCCCTGGAACGCCGAGGGCGATCGCGCGGTGGCCCGGTGTGGCTTGGCGAGAGGCTTTTCTTTGATCGATAGGACCCGCTAGGCTGCTGCTGCCGGTGCTCGGTCACCGCGATCCACGGGGGTACGAATGGCCAAGACGATTTCGATGCGGTGGGTGCCGGCTTTGCTCGCCCCCTGGTGGGTGCTCGCTTCCTGTACGCCGGCGGGCAGCGACGTGCCGCTGGAGGGCGCCACCGCGGCGCAGGCGGCGATCTGCCGGCCCGAGTTCACCGTGGACAAGGAACCGTACGGGGCAGGCACGGCCTTCGTCGTCAACGGCCCGCGGCCGCTGCTGGTGACGGCCCATCACCTGTTCGGCGAAATGGGCGGGCTCGACGAGGAAATCCGCTGGAACGAGATGCCGGCCCGTGCGACCGCCGCGCACTGTGCTCAGATAAAGGGGAAGGGCGCGTGGACGACCGGCCCGGCGCTGGCGATCGCCGGCGCGCATCCGGTTTCCGCGACCTCGACCGCCGAGTTCAAGGACATCGCCGTCTTTCCGCTCGTCGGGCAGCCGGCCGGATCGCCGGGGCTCGTGCTGGCCGAAAAGGCGCCCGCGACCGGCAGCAAGGTGTGGCTGGTCGCGCAGATCAGGGGCGGCAACCCCGATGTGCTGCTGCATCGCGCAACGGTGGTGGAGTACGAACAGGGCGCGATGCTCTACGCATTCGATGACAAGCGCATCGAGCTGCAGGCGACGTCCGGCGCGCCGATCGTCGATGCGGAGGGCAGGTTGGTCGGGATCAATCTCGCCGGCACCACCGGGGAAAACCCGAACGACGTTCTGGGCGTCGCCGACAGCCTCGACGTCGTGCGGAAGACGCTTTCCGACCTGCGCGGCTAAGGGCGCGACGATGGGCGCGGGATGGTTGGGCGCACGCCACGCACGCCGCGCCCGGCGGTCGCAACCGCGGCCATCCCCGGCGGGAAGGCGGCTTGTGCCGCCCCCGCTATTCTGTCGCGAATGCTTGATTTCGTTGGTCGGGGCGACAGGATTCGAACCTGCGACCCCCACACCCCCAGTGTGATGCGCTACCAGGCTGCGCTACGCCCCGACCGAGCGCCGCCCTCTAGGCGCGTCGCGCGCCGCTTGCAAGCGCTAAGGACGCCCGGTTGCCACAGGGGCGTGCGCATGATAGCGCGCGCCGCTTGAACGGCCCGGCTCTCGCGGCCCTATTTCATCAGGTTTCCAAGCACCCATGCTCGTTCCCAAAGCCTTCGCCCAGTCCGCCGGTACGGCCGCCCAGGGCGGTGCATTTGCGTCGTTCGTGTCGATCGCGCCGCTGATCCTGATCTTCGTCGCCTTCTACTTCCTCATGATTCGGCCGCAGTCGAAGCGGATGAAGACGCTGCAGACCGCGATCGCCAATCTGAAGAAGGGCGACCAGGTCGTCACTTCGGGCGGCATCCTGGGGCGCGTCACCCGCATCGAGGATGCGGTGGTCGAGGTCGAGATCGCGCCGAACACCCGCGTGCGCGTGGTTAAGGCGACCATCTCCGAAGTGACGGTGCCGACCGGCGCCAAGCCCGCGAACGACTGATGCTCGACTTCCCGCGCTGGAAGGTCCGGGCCATCTGGCTCGGGATCCTCGTCATGGTGCTGCTCGCGGTGCCGAGCCTGCTGCCGGAGCGCGTCCGCGCCCAGATGCCGGGCTGGGTGCCGATGCAGACGATCAACCTGGGTCTCGACCTGGCCGGCGGCAGCTACATCCTGCTCGAGGGGAAGACCGCCAGCGTCGCGACCCTGCGGCTGGAGCAGATGCGGGAGCAGGTTTCGACCGAGATGCGGCGCGCCCCGCGCGTCCAGATCGGCGACATTTCCACGCGCGGCGGACGCCTGTCGTTCATGGTACGCGACGTCGCCCAGGTGGACGCGGCGCGCGAGAAGCTGCTGTCGATCACCGGCGGCGGCGCCGGCCTGACCGGCCAGCGCGAATGGGACATCCAGGTCCTCGACCAGACGCGCTTCGTGCTGACCCAGACCCAGGCGGGCCTGAGCCAGGCGACCGAGCGCGCGATGGACGATGCGACCGAAGTCGTGCGCCGTCGCATCGACGAGCTCGGCACGCGCGAGCCGACCATCATCCGTCAGGGTTCGAACCGCATCGTCGTGCAGGTGCCGGGTCTGGACGATCCCAAGGCGCTGAAGGAACTGCTCGGCAAGACCGCGCGGCTGGAGTTCAAGCTGGTCGACACCACCGCCGATCCGGCTGCGGTCGCGCGCGGCGACGCGCCGGTCGGCAGCCAGATCCTGCGCTATCAGGGCACCGGCCAGCCGATCGCGGTCAAGCGCAACACGATCATTTCGGGCGATCAACTCGCCGATGCGCGTCAGGCCTATGACCAGAACGGCGCGCCCAACGTCGACATCACCTTCGACAGCGTCGGCGGCCGTCGCTTCGCGACCGTCACGCGCGAGAACGTCAACAAGCCGTTCGCGATCATCGTCGACAACGAGGTGATCTCGGCGCCCAACATCAACGAGCCGATCCTGGGCGGTCGCGCTTCCGTCTCGGGCGGCTTCACCGTCGACAGCGCCAACCAGCTCGCCATCGCGCTGCGTTCGGGCAAGCTGCCGATCGACTTGGCGGTGGTGCAGGAAAGCACGGTCAGCCCGGAACTCGGCGACGATTCGATCCGCGCCGGCATCCTGGCGTCGGTGATCGCGGCCGTCGCCGTGATCGCCTTCATGATCCTGACCTACGGCCGGTTCGGCATCTATGCGACGTTGGCGGTGGTCATCAACGTGCTGGTGATCCTGGCTGTGATGGGCATGCTGCGTGCCACGCTGACGCTGCCGGGCATCGCCGGCTTCGTGCTGACGATCGGCACCGCCGTCGACGCCAACGTGCTCATCAACGAGCGCATCCGCGAGGAGCGGCGGCGCGGGCGCAGCGTGATCCAGTCGCTGGAGCTCGGCTACAAGGAAGCGAGCCGCACGATCTTCGAGGCGAACGTGACCCACGCGATCGCGGGGCTGATCATGCTGCTGCTCGGCTCCGGCCCGATCCGCGGCTTCGCGGTGGTGCTGCTGCTCGGCATCGCGACCTCGGTGTTCACCGCCGTCACCTTCACGCGCATGCTCGTGTCGGGTTGGGTTCGCAGGAACCGGCCGACCGAGATCCACATCTAGGACGCCCCCCATGCGCCTTTTGAAAATCGTCCCCGACAACACGAACATCCAGTTCGTCCGCATCCGCCATATCGCCTTCGTGGTGACGGCGCTGCTGACGATCGCGGCGCTCGGCCTGGTGTTCGCGCGCGGCCTCAACTTCGGTGTCGACTTCGTCGGTGGCGTGGCGATCGAGGAGAAGTTCGCGACCGTCCCGCCGCTCAGCGAAGTGCGCAGCGCCGTGGACGAGTTGAACGTCGGCGAGGCGGCGCTCCAGCAGCTGGGCAGCGATCCGAACACCTTCTCGATCCGCCTGCCGTTGGCGGACGATGCTCCGGAAGGCGCGGCGGATGCCGTGGTCGAAAAGGTGAAGGCGGGGCTGGCGGCGAAGTTCCCGGGCGCGACCTTTTCCAACTACACCACGGTTTCGGGCAAGGTGTCGGGCGAGCTGATCCAGAACGGCGTGCTCGCCGTGGTGCTGGCGGTGTTCGGCATCGCGGTGTTCAGCTGGTTCCGCTACGAATGGCAGTTCGGCGTCTCGACCGCGGTGGCGATCCTGCACGACGTGCTGATGACGCTGGGCTTCTTCGCGCTGACCCAGATGCCGTTCGACCTCAACATCGTCGCGGCGGTGCTGACGATCATCGGCTATTCGATCAATGACAAGATGGTGATCGACGACCGCATCCGCGAGAACATGCGCAAGTTCCGCAAGATGGACATGCCGCAGCTGATCGACCTTTCGGTCAACGAGACGCTGCCGCGCACGGTGATGACCTCGCTGACCATCCTGCTGGCGCTCGGCTCGCTGCTGATCTTCGGCGGGCACGTGCTGCGCGGCTTCACCTCGGCGATGATCCTGGGCGTGATCGTCGGCACCTATTCGTCGATCTACGTGTCGTCGTCGCTGCTCATCACCCTCAAGCTGAAGGCCGGCACCAAGGTCGGTTCGTCCGAGCCGACCGCGGCGGAACGCGCCGAGCGCGCCCCGCGCTGATGCGCCTCGACAAGGCAGGGCGGGCCGAAGGGCCGACGATCTCCGGTATCGTCGGTCGCGGCTTTCGCGTGGACGAGGGCGTCTACGAGGGCCTGCTGATCACTCCCGAGCGTGCCGGCGGCTGGTCGCCGCCGCCGCTGGCCGAGCTGAGCCCGGACGCGCTGGCGCCGCTGCTCGCGCTCGATCCGCTTCCCGAATTCCTGATCCTCGGCACCGGCAGCCGCATGCTGCGCCCGGCACCGACGCTGGTTGCCGCGCTGGAGGCGAAGGGCGTCGGCGTCGAGGCGATGGACAGCCGCGCCGCGGCGCGCGCCTGGGGCGTGCTGCGCGCCGAGCTGCGCTGGATCGCCGCCGCGCTCTATCCGCTCGACTGAGCGTTCCTAACCAGCCCTGACAGATGCGCGTAGAGCGCGTCGCGGTTCGCCTCCCAGCTGAACCGCGCCGCCGTCTCGCGCACCTCCGCGGCGGGCGGCGGGGCGGCGAGCAGCGCGGCGATCCCGTCTGAGAAGGCCGGTGCGGTGCGCGCGACGATGCGGCCGGCGGCAGGGCGGGTCACCACCTCGCGCGCGCCGCCGGCGTCGGGGATCACGATCGGCGTGCCGCTGGCGAGCGCCTCGACCCAGGCATTGGCGAGGCCTTCCGAGCTGGAGGCGAGCGCCATCACGTCGGCGGCGGCGAGCAGCGCGGGCAAGTCGGCGTGCGGCATCGCGCCGGTGAGGCGGATGCGGTCGCGCGCCGGGCCGGCGGCGATCTGCGCTTCCAGTCTCGCGCGTTCCGGGCCTTCGCCGGCGATCCACAGCGCGACGCCGGGCAGCGCCGCCACCGCGTCGATCGCGATCGCGTGGCCCTTGCGCGGGATCAGCGCGCCGAGCGAAACCACCAGCGGACCGGCGATGCCGAGCTGCGCCTTGGCGGCGGCGCGGTCGAGCGTGCCGAAGCGGCTGCGATCGATGCCGGTCGAATGGACGCGGATGCGGTCGGCGGGCATGCCGAGCACGCCCATGTCGGCCGCCATCGCTTGCGACACCGCGAGCAGCCCGTCGGCGGCGCGCCCCGCGGCAAGCACCTGGCCGGCGGTGGCGGGGGCGCGGCCCCAATGGTGGACGTCGGCGCCGCGCGCCTTGATCGACACCGGCACGCCGAAGCGCTGGCCGAGGGCGATCGCGGCGGGGCCGTCGGGGAAGAAGAACTCGGCATCGATCACGTCGAAGGCGAAGCTGCGGCGGATGCGCGCCAGCAGCGGCGTGAGCGCCCGGGCAAGCAGCGGCGCGTGCCAGCGGCCGCCGGTGCCGGGCAGGTTGGCGAAGCGCGGGCGGTGGAGTTCCACGCCCTTCCACGTCTCTTGGCGGGGGAGCGCGGCGAGGGGGGCATAGGGGCCCAAGCGGGAGAGCGGGAAGGGCGGCAGGCCGACCGGCGCCACCACGCGGAGATCGACGTCGGGATGCGCGGCGAGGCCGAGCGTCTGCCGCTCGACGAACACGCCGAAGTTGGGGCGGCTCGCGTCGGGGAACAGCGTCGAGAGGGTGAGCACGCGCAGCATCGCTGCTGGCTAGCGCGGCAGGGCGGCGGCGTCACTACTCGCTGTCGGGGTGGGCGACGCTCCGGCCTCATGGCGGTTCGGCTGGAAGCACGGGCGTTGCGGCGCTGGATGCCAGCCTTCGCTGGCATGACGGGGGGGCGGGTTGTGGTGTGTTGTTGGGACCGTAGCGGGTGGCGTGCGCGCCGCCGGCCCCACCCGCTCGTCATCCTGACGGAAGTCAGGATCCATTGCCGTTACCGCTGGAGGCCCCAGCGTTGCGGCAATGGATGCCAGCGTTCGCTGGCATGACGACACGGTGGGCGAGGCGAGCGCAACGCGCACAGGTGATCTGGGAACCGAACCACCGACCTCCTGCGCGTGCGACCCTGGGCTCCCGCCTGCGCGGGAGCACGAGACCGCGGCAGCCCCGTCTTCGCGGCGCGCCTTGGCGTTACGCCTCCAGGCTGTGCTCCAGCGTGATCTCGGCGTCGAGCAGCTTCGACACCGGGCAGCCGGCCTTGGCCTCCTGCGCGATCTTCTCGAACTGATCCTGCTCGATCCCCGGCACGCGTGCCTTGAGCGTCAGCGCGGAGCGGGTGATCGCGAAGCCGTCGCCGTCCTTGTCGAGCGTCACCTTCGCGCTGGTGTCGAGCGTGCCCTCCTCGAACCCCGCCTTGGCGAGCGCGAAGCTCAGCGCCATGGTGAAGCAGCTCGCATGCGCGGCGGCGATCAGCTCCTCCGGATTGGTGCCGGGCGCATCCTCGAACCGGGTGGCGAAGCCGTAGGGCTGGTCGGAAATTGCCCCCGACTGGGTGGACACCGTGCCCTTGCCGTCCTTGCCGAGGCCTTCGTAGCGTGCCGAACCGCTGCGGATCATGTCGTGCTCCTTGTTGTGGGTCGGACACGAAAACGGGCGGCGGAACCCGTCGTTCCGCCGCCCGTCCGTTCGGTCTTTCGCGTCCGCTACCGGCTTAGCGGCACTTCTTGCTGCCGCTGCGCTCGATCTCGCGGCCCGCGACCGCGCCTGCCGCCGCGCCGAGCAGCGTGCCGACGGTGCGGTCGCCGCGGCTGTCGATCGTGCGGCCGACCAGCGCACCGGCGACGCCGCCGACGACCAGGCCGGTCGTGCCGTCGGGCTTGCGGCAATACTGGCGGCCGTCGCGGCCCTTCCACTCGCGATACTTGTAGCGCTTGTGCGACTGTGCCGACGCCTGATCGGTCGGGACGACGACGGCGGCCGGAACCGCCAGCGACAGCGCGGTGAGCGCGAGAACCATGTTACGCATCAGATAATCCCCATCGTCGAATTGCAGCCCTATAAACGCAGACTCGACGTGGCAGTTTCATGAACGAAACGATGTGCAACGTTCATGTTGGGGCAAAGGGACCGATCGCGCATGACTCCACCGCTTCCGTCCGACCGCCAAGCGGCAGCGCTGATCGCGCGGCTGGCGCTGGCGCCGCATCCGGAAGGCGGCTGGTATCGGGAGACCTGGCGCGCGCCGGACCTCGCCGGCGCGCGGGGTGCTGCCACCGCGATCCTGTTCCTGCTGGCGGCGGGCGAGCGCTCGCACTGGCACCGGGTCGACGCCGACGAGCTGTGGCTGTGGCACGCCGGGGCGCCCCTTGCGCTGCTGCAGGCGCAGGGCGATGCGGCGCCGGTTTCGCGGATCGCGCTCGGCGGCGACGTGCTCGCCGGGCAGCAGCCGCAGGCACGGGTGCCCGCCGGCTGGTGGCAGGCGGCCGAGGCGGAAGCAGGCTGGACGCTGGTCAGCTGCGTCGTCGCGCCGGCGTTCCGCTTCGAAGGCTTCGAACTGGCGCCGCCGGGCTGGGCGCCCGATCAGCCGAGCGGATAGCGCGCCACCGCTTCGTAGCGCGCGCCGTCGCGGCTGAGCATGCTTTCGAACAGCAGCAGATGGCCGAGCGTAAACGGTTCGCTGGTCAGCCCGGCGTGACGGGCGAGGAAGCCGTCGACCGGTCCGGCCGCGGCGCCGGTGCGCGCGAGGGTGATATGGGGATGAAAGGCGCGGCCTTCGCGCGGGAGCCCCAGCCGGGCGAGCGCCTGGTCGACCTTGCGGTGGAGCGAAGCGACCGCGTCGTGCGGCTGTACCCCGGCCCATAGGGTGGTGGTGCGCCCCTGCCGGTCGAAACGGCCGACGCCGGCGAGGCGCAGCGTCACCGCCGGCGCATGGACCTGGCCGAGGGCGACCGCGATGTCCTCCGCCACCGGCCGCTCGACGGCGCCGATGAACCGCAGCGTGAGATGGAGCTGCTCGTCGTCCTGCCAGCGCGCGTTCTCGACCCCGCCCATCAGGTCGAGCAGCTGCTGCCGGATCGGCGGCGGCGGGCGCAGGGCGACGAACAGGCGATGCATGACAAACTGTTGCTAGACCCGTCCGCCGCCGCCGGCCAGCCCGCCAGCGGGTTGAATTCCGACCCCGCGGGGGCATATGAAAGGCTGACCGGCACCATGCCGGTGAAAAGGAGTTTTTTCGAGATGGCTAACTGGTCGGATCCCCGAACGACCGCCGCGCCGTTCGCGACGGCCGCATCGCGCGCGGAGGCGTATGATGCGGGGCTGCGGTCCTACATGCTTTCCGTCTACAATTACATGGCGTCCGGCGTGCTGCTGACGGGTATCGTCGCGCTGCTGTTCTCCTGGGGCGGCGCGAACTCGCCGGCCGCGGCGGTGTTCCTGTCGCCGGGCCCGCTCAAGTACCTCATCATGTTTGCGCCGCTGGCGTTCGTGATGGTGCTGAGCTTCGGCATCCAGCGGCTGTCCTACGGCGCCAGTCAGGCGATCTTCTGGGCGTTCGCGGCGGTGATGGGCCTGTCGATGTCGACGATCTTCCTGGTGTACACCGGGGCGTCGATCGCGATCACCTTCTTCGCGACCGCGGTGGCGTTCCTGTCGCTGAGCCTGTGGGGCTACACCACCAAGAAGAACCTGTCGGGCCTCGGCACCTTCCTGATCATGGGTGTGGTCGGCCTGATCGTGGCGATGCTGCTGAACCTGTGGTTCCAGTCGCCGGCGCTCAACCTGGCCATCAGCGCGATCGGCGTGCTGCTGTTTGCGGGCCTGACCGCCTACGACACGCAGCGCATCAAGAGCATGTACGCCTATGTCGCGGGCACGGACATGATGGGCAAGGCGGTGATCATGGGCGCGCTGTCGCTCTATCTCGACTTCGTCAACATGTTCCAGTTCCTGCTCTCGTTCCTGGGCAGCCGCGACTAAGTCGCCTGCTTCGGACACGCGGTTCGGGGGCCCGGCGGAGCGATCCGCCGGGCCCTTTTGCGTCCAGCGGTTGGTCGCGCCCGGAACGCGGGGCCGCGCCGCTCGTTTTTCCTGTCCGATCATGAGGAGGATAGGATGACCGCGGACAACACGTCGATCGACCCGAAGGCGCTCGACAGCATTTCGGTCGCTCCAGAGGATCCCGGCAAGCAGCGGAACGATGCCGGCCACGACGAGTCCATTCACGAGCGCCTCGAGCGCAACCCAGAGAGCAAGGAAGCGCGGCTCGACCGCGGGCTCGACGAGTCGATGGACGCTTCGGACCCGCCCGCCTCGACCCAGCCGGTGCACAACCAGCAGCCCGCGCCCTCGTCCGGCTACGACGCCGACGCCGAGCGCAAGCTGGCCGAGAACAACCAGGGCTGACGTCCGGATTCCGGTGCTCGGGGGAGAAGGACGCTCCCCCGGGCACCGGACGGCTTTTCGATCTGCCGCCCGGCACATGGGGCTTCCCCCCGTGTGCCGGGCGCGGTAGCGTCCGGAGCATGGCTTTTCCGCTGTGTGTCCGCCTGTTCCGGGCGGTGGTTGCGTTCGTAGGCGTCGTGATGCTGGCGCTGGCGGTCCCTGCGCAGGCGGGGGTGACGATCAGCTTCTGGTCGCACGAGTTCGGCAACGAATTCCCTCACGCCTTCTTCGTGCTCGAAGGCACGCCCGATGCGGGGGGCGCGCCGGTCGAGGCGAGCTACGGCTTCACCGCCAAGGCGATCACCCCGGCGATCCTGATGGGCAGCGTGGCGGGACGGATCGACGTCACCAAGCGCAGCTACATCGAGCGCAGCGACGTGCATTTCTCCGTCACGCTGACCGACGCGCAATATGCGTCGGTGCTCCAGCTCGTCGAGGAATGGGGCGAGAACGGCGACCACCATTACAACCTCAACCGGCGCAACTGCGTGCACTTCGTGGCCGAGGCGGCACGGCGGGCGGGGCTGACGGTGGTCGAGAACCCGAAGCTGATGAAGAAGCCGCGGTCGTTCGTCCATTCGCTCGAGCCGATGAACGAAGGACGGGTGCGGGTGCTGGAGACCGACGGCCGGGCATTCTATGCGCTCGCGGATCGCACGGTGGCCCCGGGCGGGGCGGTGCCGGTGGCGCCGGTGCCGGCCGAAGTTGCGCCCGACACGCCGATGGCGGCACCGGCCGACATCGACTAGGCGGCCGTTCGTCTCCGTCATTTGCTTCTCTCGTCATGCCAGCGGAGGCTGGCATCCAGACGCGCTACGCTCGTGAGGCTTGGAGCAATCCGACATCCAGCGGGGACATCACGACCTTCCCCAACTCGTCCGCCCCGAGGTACCGTCGAGCTTGTCGGGACGGCGTATCGAGACGTTGTCGCGTCCGGCTCTCTCGATACGGGCTCTCGACAAGCTCGATCCCTACTCGAGACGAACGGGAAAGATGGGGCTGTCGACGTAGGCGTTGCGGCAATGGATCCTGACTTTCGTCAGGATGACGAGTGTGGCGGGGCGGGCGGCCCTCACCGTCGCAAGGCGACGATCCGCCTCAGGCCAACGCGGTCGAACGCGGCGACCAGCAGCGCGTAGAGCAGCGCGCCGCCGGTGATTAGCGTCAGCAGCCGCGGCAGCGGCGGCCAATCGCTCGCCAGTCCGCGCGCGACCAGCACGGCTGCCGCCATCGTCCCGGCCAGCGCCAGCGGCCGGGCGACCGCTCGCCACTGTTGCGCCACCGGCAGCCCCGCGACGCGGGCGAGGACGGTCGCGCCGGCGGGTAGCGTCACGAGCATCCGCGCGCTGAACGCCGCCACCGCGGCGACGAACCCCAAGTCGCGCGTCAGCACCACCGCCGCCACCGCGAAACCGAAGCTGACCGCGGCGTTGAACACCAGCGGGCCCTGAACGCCGAGCGTCAGCATCAGCCCGGGACTCAGCACGCGTGTCAGCCGCAATCCCCAGAACAGCGCGAGCAGCTGCACCGCGGGGACCGCGGCGTGCCAGCGATCGCCGAACACCAGCGGGATCGCGTCGCCTGCCACCGCGGCGAGGCCGAGAAACACCGGCAGCACGGCGAGGGTGATGGCGTGGGTGCCGACCTCGAACAGGCGCGCGAGGTCGTGGCCGGCGCGGTGCGCGCGTGCGAAGAAGCTGAGCGACACCCGGCCGATCGACGCGGTGATCATCGCCCCGAGCTCGTCTACCAGCCGCATCGCGAAGTTGAGCAGCCCCAGGTCGTGCAGCCCGTGGAACTTGCCGAACAGCAGTACGAAGCCGCGCACCGCGAGCGCGGTGAGCGCCGTCTCCGCCATGATCAGCCAGCCCATGCGGAGCAGCGGCAGCAGGCTGGCGTCGAACCCGCGCCAGCGCGGCAGCCGCGGCTGGGTGCGCCACAGCAGCGCCACGCTGGCGACGCTGCCGGCGAGGCCGCCGGCGACCAGGCTCCATGCGCCGAGCCCGGAGGCGGCCGCCGTCACCGTTGCGGCGATGCTCACCGCCTTGAACCACAGCATGCGGAGCGCCAGGCTGCGGGTGCGCATCTTGCGGGTGAGCAGCGCGGTCGGGAACTGCACCAGCGCCTGGAGGAGGCAGTCGAGCGCCTGCACCGCGACCAGCCAGAACAGCAGCGGCGCGCCGTAGAACCGCGCGAGCGGCGCGGCGAGCAGCCAGCAGGCGGCGGTGGCGACCGCCCCGAGCCCGAGCAGCACCCAGAAGCCCTGGTCGCTCAGCCGCGGCGTCAGCGATGGCGTGCGCAGCATCGCCTGCGGCACGCCGGCGAAGGCGAGCAGCTGGACGATCGCCACCACCGCGAAGGCGACCGAGGCGAGGCCGAAGTCGGACGGGGTGATCAGCCGCGCGACGATCAGCGTCGACAGCAGCGTCGCCGCGGCCGAGAACAGGCTTTCGGCGGCCGCCCAGGGCGCGGCGCGGCGCAGGCGCGCGAGCAGTCCCTCGCGCGCTCCCCCGCGGCGGCCCAAGCTGACGGTGGTCAGGCGCCGGCCCCGGCGTGGGAGAGCGCGGCGGCGGTGAGCCGGCGCGCCTTTTCCAGCCCGCGGCCGAGCAGCCAGCGAGCGCGCTCGCCGCCGGTGAGCGGTTCGAGGCTGCGGCGGGCATGCTCGATGGTGGAGCCCTGCTGCACCTCCATCACCGGGAAGGGAAACACGGCGCGGATCGGCATGCCGTGCGCCCAGAAACGGTCCATCTCGTCGTCGATCGGCCGCTCGACGCGTCGGATCGAGCGCCGGAAGCGCGCGGCGCCGCGGCGGGTGAGCAGATAGGCCTGGGTGCCATAGGCCTTGCCCGAGAAGCGGGCGATATGGCGCTGGAGGAAGGGCGCCTCGTTGCGGATGCCGGCGGGCACCTTGGCGTAGAGGCGCAGATAGTCGAGGTTGCCCATCGCCAGCACCGCCGAATCGAGCCGTGCGAAGAACTCGGGATCGAGCAGCAGGTCGTCCTCCAAGACGAGCAGCAGGTCGTCCGCGTGGTTGAACAGGAAGTCGCCCCACAGCGCCCAGTGGCTGGCGAAACAGCCGAGCTCGCCCGGCGTGAGCACGCGCCCGCGGGCGATGCGCGCGCGCGCAGGATCGTAGGGCAGCTCGGCCGGCGGCGTGCGCCAGGCGTCGTAGAAGCGCCACGCCAGGCCGGTCGCGTCGAGCTGCGCCGCCATGCGGGCGCGACGCTCGGCCGATTCCCGAAGGCTGATGACGCGGACCATCACCCGCGGCACGGCGTCGCCGGTGCGCGTGCCGACCTGCCTCATCGCCCGCGACCCGGCGCGCGGCGGAAATGGCTGTGCGCGAACCCGGCGGCGCCGGCGAGCTCCCACCACAGGGTCGAGGGACGCGTGCGGATCCGGCGCGGCAGCCCGGCCCAGCCGCGGAAGGCGGCGCGCGGCGCGCGGTCGTGGAGCAGCAGCTTGGCGTGATAGGCGCCGCGGCCATAGTCGTAGGCGCGGAACAGCCCGCCTACGTCCGCCGCCTTGCGCCCGTGGTGGTGCGACACGACGATGCTCGGGTCGTAGGCGCCCGCCCAGCCGCGCAGGCTGCAGCGGCAGGCCGCGTCGATGTCCTCCGCCGCGAAGCGCGCGCCGCTGCCGAACCGCGGGTCGAACCCGCCGATCGCGTCCAGCGCGACGCGGCGGAACGCGAGATTGGCGCCGCGGATCGCACCGGGCGGCAGGTAGCGGCCGGCCGGGAAGTCGCGCGGCTCGGTCGATTCGTTGATCGTCGCGGGATAGTCGGCGGGGTCGTGCAGCAGGATGCGCCCGCTGACATAGCCGAGGTCGGGCCGGGCGAAGGCGGCGACGGTGCGGGCGAGCAGCTGCGGATCGACGTAGCAATCGTCGTCGGTGAAGGCGATCAGCGCACCCTGGGCCGCCGTCAGCCCGGCGTTGCGCGCGTTGCCGAGCCCCGGGGTCGCCGCGTGGACGTAGCGTACCGGGAAGCGGGCGCCGGCGGCGAAGGTCTCGATCACCGCGCGCGTGGCGTCGGTCGAGCCGTTGTCGACCATCACCAGCTCCCAGCGCCCGGCGAAGCGCAGGCCCGCCACCGCCGCCAGACAACCGGCGAGCTGCGGCGCGCGGTTGCGCGTGCAGACGATCAACGAAATGTCCAAGCCGTGTCTCCCCCTGTGCGAGCGCCGCTCGTCTAGCGCGGCGGCGGGGAGAGAGGGGGCGTGTTGCGCCCGAAACGGCGGCGATGCGCCTCCGCGGGAAGCAGGGAGGGCGCGCTCCCCTCCGAAGCGGTGCTTTCGCCGCGCGCGGCGCCGCTGGCGACCCGCTAGGTGGAGCCGAGGCCGGCGGCGAGGGGGACGGGGATGGGGGGAACGGGACTGGCGGTGCTTGCCGCAGGCACGATCGCCGCCCTCGCTCCCCCCGCTCCGGCCGACGATCTGGCTGAGGAAGCTCCCGACCGGCTGCGCCTCGGCGTGGAGATGCGCGTGCTGTACGACGACAACATCCTGCGGCTGGATGAGGGGCGGGCGGCACCGCCCGACCGCAGCCGCGACGACGTGCGCACCACCGTCGCGGCGGTGGCGGACGTCGCGCAGCGCGTCAGCCGCCAGCGGCTGTTCCTGCGCGGGGCGGCCGGCTACGACTTCTATGCCAGGAACCGCTTCCTGCGCCGCGAGCGGATCGATGCGACCGGCGGGGTCGACTGGCGGGTGGGATCGCGCTGCGATGGCGAGGCGTCGCTCGGCTACGGGCGCGGGCAGACCAACCTGGAGGAGCTGGGCGCGCTGGTGCGCAACACCCGCGACAGCCGCACGCTGCTGCTCGACGGCGGCTGCACGATCGGCGTCGGCTGGCGCCCCGAGGTCGGCTATCGCCGCCGGAGCGTCGACAATAGCGCGCCGGTGCGCCGGCGCAGCGACCTGGAGGCGGAGCGCGTGTCCGCCGGCCTCGCCTACGGCCGCAGCGAGCGACTGACGGTGGCGCTCGCGGTCGCCCGCGAGCGCCTCGACTTCCCCCACCGGCCGCTGGGCGACCGACGCCACGACGCCACGCGGCTGGGCAGCGCGGTCGCGCGAGTCACCTGGCGCGGCGGCGGACTGATCGCGGGCGGCACGCTCGGCTATGCCGAGGCCGACAGCCGCGGCGTGGAGACGCGGGACTTCGCCGGGCTGGTCGGCGGCGCCTCGCTCGCCTGGTCGAACGGCGGGCGGCTGCGGCTCACCGCCGCGCTGCGGCGCGACCTCGACGCGAGCGGCGACGTCGCCGCGGGCTATTTCGTCGCCGATCGCGGCGAGGCTGCCGCACGCTACCGGATCGGCCGCGCCGTCGACGTCGAGCTCGGCGGGCTGCTCGAGCGTCGGCGGTTCCGCGCGGTCGATGCCGCCAGCGTCGGCGCACGCAGCTTCGACCGCAGTGTCGAGCTGCGCGCGGCGCTCGGCTGGTCGCCGGTCGACCGCGCCCGCATCGGGCTGGAGGCGGTCCATGCGCGCCGCACCACCGACGCGGCGTTCGGCACCTATCGCAGCACCCGGGGGCAGCTGGTCCTCGGGCTAGCGTTCTGACGGAGAGGGGGAAGAATGGGCAGCGCGAACTGGAGAAGGTGCGGCGCGGCAGGGCTGCTGGCGGCGCTCGGCGGCGCGGGCGGTGCCGGCGCGCAGGTGCAGGGGCTGGTCCCGGTGCAGGCGCCGGTCGCCGCATCGGCATCGGCATCGGCCTCGGAGCCGATCTCGTCGGAGGCCGGCTACGCGCTCGGGCCCGACGACCAGATAGAGGTGACGATCTATGGCCAGCCCGACATGCCGCTGCGGCTGCGGATCAAGCAGGACGGCACCGTGTCGCTGCCGCTGATGGGAGCCGTGGTCGCCGCGGGCGAGACGCCGGTCGCGCTTGGCGAGAAGATCCGACAGCAGCTGGTCGGCGGCGGCTATCTGCGCGAGCCGCGGGTCAACGTCGAGGTGACCGGCTATGTCAGCCGCAGCGTGACGCTGCTCGGTGCGGTGATCCGGCCCGGCATCTACCCGGTGCAGGGCAGCCAGCCGCTGTCGCGCATCCTCGCCACGGCGGGCGGGCAGCGCGACGGCAGCGAGACGGTGGTGCTGCGCCGGGGCGATGCGCCGCCGCAGCGCTTCGCGATCGCCGAGGTGGCGGCGGGCGGTGCCGGCGATCCGGCGCTGCAGCCCGGCGACCTGCTGTTCGTGCCGGAGGCGGAGCGTTTCTACATCTATGGCCAGGTCCGCCAGCCGGGCAGCTATGCGATCCGCGGCGGCATGACCTTCCGCCAGGCGCTGTCGCAGGGCGGCGGCCCCAACGACGCCGGCACGCAGAACCGGATCCGCCTGACCCGCGGCGGGGCAGAGAGCGCGATCGCCGATCTCGACGCGCGGATCGAGGACGGCGACGTGATGTTCGTCCGCGAGCGGCTCTTCTAGCGCCGCGATGCTCCCGGCCAGACAACACCCGACCAGCCAACACCCGGTCCGCCAGCACCCGGCCGCGGAGCGCCCGGCGGTCGCGCCCGCAGCGCTGCGGCTGCGACGGGCGGCGCTCGCCGTGCTGTGGCTCGCGGTGCTGTTCAACATCGCGCTTGCCTGGGTCAACGCGCAGTTGCTGCCGATCGGCGGCACCGTGGTGGTGGCGATGCAGGGCATGGTGATGGCGCTGGCGCTGGCGGTCGGGCTGCTGCACCGGCGCGGCGGCTGGCGGCGATGGGTGGGGATGCTGGCGGCGGCGGCGATGCTGTGGCTGCTGCTGTGCGTCGTGCGTCAGTCGATCGAGCTGCGCTTCCTGGGCGATGCGGTGCTGATCCCCGCCTTCGCGCTGCTCGGTACCTGCCTCGCCCCGCGCGACCTGCTGCGCTGGCTGGTTGCCGCGCAATGGGTGATCGGCGCGGGTGCGGCGTGGGAGCTGGTGCAGCCGGCGAGCTTCGCAGGCACGTTCAACGTCACCGGCTATTACGTGAACACGCGCGGCCTCGCCGCCGACAGCTTCTGGTCGGAGGGGGGCGAGGGGCTGTTTCTCAACGTCGAGCGGCCGACCGGGCGCAACCTGCTTCCCTCGACCGGCTTCAACCGCGCCACCTCGGTGTTCCTGGAGCCGGTGTCGCTAGGCAACTGGACCAGCGTCGTGCTGATCGTGCTGGTGCTGTGGTGGGGGCGGATGGGCCGCGGCACGCGGGCGCTGCTGATCGCGAGCGACCTGTTCCTGCTGTTCGCCTGCGACGGACGGTTCGCGCTGGTCTGCGCCGCCGGCATCCTGCTTGGCCTGCCGTTCGGGCGCTGGGCACCGCGCGGCTGGCCGCTGGTCTATCTGCCGGCGATGATCGCGACGCTGTTCGCCCTGCGCGCGGCGGAGCTGCTGCCGCGCGGCGGCGACACCTTTGCGGGGCGGCTGCGCAAGGGCGTCGACTATCTCGGCCAGCTGCGCCTCGCCGACCTGCTCGGCGCGCAGCCGGGGGCGCAGGTCTATGCCAACGCCGATGCCGGCTGGGCCTATCTGCTCCAGTCGCAGTCGCTGATCGGCTTCCTCGCCTTCTGGCTGCTGCCGGTGCTGATGGCGCGCGAGCGCAGTTCCGAGCTGCGCCGCTTCGCCAATGCCACCGCGATCTATTTCGCGCTGTGCATGCCGATCAGCTACTCGTTCGTGTCGATCAAGACGGTCGCGGTGGTGTTCGCGCTGTTCGGCTGCCTGCTCGCCGCCGCGCACCGTCCGGTTTCCGCAACGGGACTGTCCGGGCTGCCGATCCACCCGCGCGCGGGGCGGGCGCGCAGTCAGCCACCGCGCGCGCCGCGGCCGGCGTTCGGCTGATGGGAGCGCCGCCCCCGCGACCGGCGATGCGCCGCAACCCTGCGGTGGCGGATGCGATCGGCGCCTGCCGCGCGCACCTCGTCCATGCCGCGGTGTTCAGCGCGCTGCTCAACCTGCTCTATCTCGCCCCGTCGCTCTACATGCTCCAGGTCTACGATCGGGTGGTGCCGACCCGCGGCGCGGCGACGCTGGCGATGCTGACGCTGATCTTCCTGGCGGCGGTGGCGACGCTGGGGATGCTCGACCTGCTGCGTACCCGGCTGCTGATCCGTGCGAGCGCGCGGCTCGACCGGCTGCTGGGCGCGCCGCTGATCGTCGCGCTGCTCCACGCGCCCGATGGCGAGGGGCGCGGTGGGGTGCTGCTGCGCGAGTTCGACACGCTGCGCCAGACGATCACCGGGATGGGCATGATCGCGCTGTTCGACGCGCCGTGGTCGCCGATCTACCTGGCGGTGTGCTTCCTGCTGCACCCGGCGCTGGGGGCGCTGGCGGTGGCGTGTTCGGCGGTGCTGCTGGGGCTGACCCTGCTCAACGAGCGCGGCAGCAAGGCGCTGGTGCAGGACGCGTCGGCCGCGCAGCAGCACGGCTATCAGCGGGTGGAGGCGAGCCTTGCCGCCGCCGGGACGGTGCGCGCGCTGGGGATGCAGGCGGGGCTGCTCCAGCTGCATCTGCGCGACCGGCAGGTGGCGCAGGCGCTGCAGATGCGCGCGGCGTTCGTCGGCGCGCGCTATCTGACCCTCGCGAAGACGGCGCGGGTGGCGATGCAGTCGCTCGCGCTCGGGCTGGGTGCGCTGCTCGCGATCGAGCAGCAAATCTCGGGCGGGGCGATCTTCGCCGCGTCGCTGCTGATCGCGCGCGCGCTGGCGCCGATCGAAGGGATCACCGCCGCCTGGCGCACGATGATCCAGGCGCGGGTCGCCTATCGCAACCTGCTGGCGCTGTTCGCGGCGGGCGTGGCTGAGCGCGGCCGGACCCAGCTGCCGCCGGTGCGCGGGGCGATCGCGGTCGAGCGGCTGTCGGTCGCCGATCCGCAGGGCGGGCGCGTGGTGCTGCACGGCGTCGGGCTGCGGATGGAGGCGGGGGAGATGGTGGGGGTGATCGGGCCGAGCGGCGCCGGCAAGTCGACGCTGGTGCGCGCGCTGGTCGGCGCACAGCCGGCGGCGGGCGGCTGCGTGCGGATCGACGGCGCCGCGCTCGCCGACTGGCCCGAGGCGCAGCTGGCCGAGGCGATCGGCTACGTCCCGCAGGCGCCGACGCTGTTCGCGGGCACGATCAAGCAGAACATCGCGCGCTTCCGCATCCCGGAGGGCGGGGAGGGGACGGCGCTCGACGGCGAGGTGATCCGCGCCGCGCAGCAATGCGGTGCGCACGGCTTCATCCTGCGTCTGCCGCACGCCTATGACACGATGCTGGGGTGGAATGGCGCCGGGCTGTCGGTGGGGCAGGCGCAGCGGATCGCGCTGGCGCGGGCGCTGTTCGGCCGGCCGCGCATCCTGGTGCTCGACGAGCCCAATGCCAGCCTGGACGGCGAGGGGGAGGCGCAGCTGATCGCCGCGCTCGCCGAGCAGAAGCGCGCCGGGGTCACCATCGTCATCGTCGCGCACCGCACCGGCATCCTCGCCGCGAGCGACAAGCTGGCGGTGCTGCGCGACGGCCGGCTGGAGATGTTCGACACGCGCGAGGCGGTGGTGGCGCGGCTGGCGGGCAAGCGCGCGATTCCGAACCAGGCGCCCGCGGCGGCGGGTGGTGCGGCGTGAGCCGGCTGCCGCGCATCGTCGGTGGGGCGGTGGCGCTGGGGCGGCCGCCGGGCGCGGCGCTTGCGGAGGCGGCGAGCCTCGCCGACGACGTGGGAAGCGACCTGCGGATCGGATGGCTGCTGGTGCTGCTGTTCTTCGGCGGGTTTCTCGGCTGGGCGGCGATCGTGCGGCTCGATGCCGCTGCCTATGCCGGCGGCACGGTGGCGGTGGCGGGCAACCGCCAGGCGGTGCAGCACGACCAGGGCGGCATCGTCGCGGCGCTGCACGTGCGCGAGGGGCAGCGGGTGGCGCAGGGCGCGGTGCTCGTCGAGCTGGCGGGCAGCGACACGCGCTCGCTCGAACGATCGCTGACCGCGCAGGCGATCGCGTTGCAGGCGCAGCGCGCGCGCCTTATCGCGCAGCTGGCCGGCACGCCGCTGGTCGTGCCGGTGGCCTTTGCGCAGCTGACCGGGGACGACCGTGCCGAGGCCGAGCGTGCGATGGCGCTCCAGCGGCGCGAGTTCGCCGCGGGCGCGGCCGCGCTTGCCGACCAGCGCGTGGTCGTCGGGCAGCAGGGCGCTCAGCTGGCGTCGCGCAGCATCGGCATCCGCGAGCAGCTGCGCGCGATCGAGGATCAGCAGCGGCTGCTCGACGAGGAACTGCGCGGGATGCGCTCGCTCGCAGCCAAGGGGTTCGCGAGCGGCAATCGCATCCGCGCGCTCGAACGCAACGCCGCGGCGCTGGCGGGCGAGGCCGGGCAACTGCGTGCCAGCGACGCCGAGGTGCGCGAGCAGATCGCCGAGAAACACCTCCAGAGCCGCTCGCTCGCCTCCGACGACCGCCGCACGCTCACCGACCAGCTGCGCACCGCCGAGTTCGCGCTCAACGACGTGCTTCCGAAGCTCGCGGCGGCGCGGGCGGCGCTCGCCAACACGCGGGTGCGCGCGCCCGCTTCGGGCCAGGTGGTCGGGCTGACCGTCCACACCGTCGGCGGGGTGATCGGCGCGGGCGAGCGGCTGATGGAGGTGGTGCCCGACCGCGCCGGCCTGGTGATCGAGGCGCGGATCGCGCCCGACGACGCCGACGATCTCGCCGTCGGCCAGCAGGCGGAGCTGCGCTTCCCTGCGCTCCACGCCCGCACGCTGCCGACGATCCTCGGCACCATCCGCCGCCTGTCGGCCGACAGCTTCGAGGACCCGCGCACCGGCACGCGCTATTATACCGGCGAGGTGGTGGTGCCGGAGGCGGGGCTCGCGAGCATCCGTCGCCACGCCGCCGGGCGCGAGATCAAGCCGGGGTTGCCGGTCGAGATCCTGGTGCCGCTGCGCCGCCGGACGCTGCTGCAATATCTGCTCGAGCCGCTCGACCAGAGCCTGTGGCGGAGCTTTCGCGAGCATTGATCGCGCGTAACCCTCGCTTCGACTTGACCGCTGCCCGTACAGCGGCAACACTTCCGCATGAACGGGGCAAACCCGTCGAGGAGAGGATGAAGCATGAAACTGCCGATCGACTCACCCAAGGACATCATGTCGCCGTCGCTGGCGCGGAGCTTTTTCGTGTCGGCGGTGCTGGGTGCGGCGATCTGGTCGGTGGCGTTGCTGGCGATATTCTGAAGGCTCGGCGGCTCGCGGCGTCGGAAGCGATAGTCGGCTAACTGTAAGAAGCGGCGCGTTCGGATCTCGTCCGCGCGCGCTCCGACGCGGCGATGACGTCACGGAGCGTCGATACTCTTTCGCCCCCCATCGATCGGCATTCCGCCCCGTTTCGGCCAGGAAAGTGGCGGCGGGCGCGACCGCCTTCTCGACAGATGCGCTCGACGGGTGCGGAGGCACCGCGACGCGATACGTAGAGCGAGCGGCGCCACGTTGACGCTCGGCCTACCCTGGCGCTTGAGCGCGTTGGCGGGACCTATCCCGCTGCCGACCTAGCGGCTGGGACACGCGAGACGTTGTTCCGAAATCGTCGGCTCGTTCAGAATGGATGCGGATGGGTCCGGCGTGCACCCAAGTCCGCTGGCACCTCCCCGACCATCGGCTAGGCTCTGCATCGGAACATCGACAGCAGCAACGGCAGGTGCGCGATGGGGGATGCTGCACGGCTCTATTCGGCCAGGACTTGGTTTCTGTCGTCGTCGGGCGATCGCCTGAAGGGGGCGCGCCGGAGGCTGCGACTGTTCTCCGGTGCGCCCGGCGAGAACTTCGCCTGGGCGCGCGATGCGGGGGAGACCCCGTCCGTACGGGCGAACCCCGCGCGGCCAGCGATTGCGCTCCCCGTCTATGGGTGCAGTCCTACGGCCGGCCGCGCGCGGGCGTACGGGCGGGTAGGCGTGCGGCGGGGTGTTACCCCCTCTCCGCCGCACGCCGCCGTTCGGACCCGGCCTCGCCGCGAAGCCGTTCCACCAGTGCGCTTCCGGCCAGCGGGCGCTTGTTGAGGTGCGCACGGAGGCGGGGCACCGCGCGGCTTTCCGGGCAAGCGATCCGACGCCGCTGCTGACTGTGGGGTCACCTGAGGGCGCGCCGCTTACCCGCGGCGCTGCCGACACGGAGGATGTACATGTACGGGGCGGGCGCACCGCGGAAGGCGCAGTTCCGCAGGACGGGGCGGGTTGGCAAGCGCCGGCGGTCGCGCGCTTGCCGCGGCTCGACGGGGCACCCCATGCCGCTGCCCCGGCAAGCGTTCCTCCCACGCCCGCGGGGGCGACATTTCACGGCCTTCGCGTCGTGCACGTCGTGCGGCAATTCGCCCCCGGCGTCGGCGGGATGGAGGAGTTCGTCCGCCTACTCGCGCTGCGTCAGCGCGCGGCAGGGATGGTCGTGCGGATCGTCACGCTCGATCGCATCTTCGACGAACCTGCGGCGGAGCGGCTGCCGGCGCGCGACCGGATCGGCCGGCTGCCGGTGACGCGGCTGCGCTGGTGGGGATCGAAGCGCTACCCGATCGCCCTCGGCGTGCTGCGCGCGCTCGACGGCGCCGATCTGGTGCATGTCCATGGCGTCGACTTCTTCTGCGACTTCCTGGCCGCCACCCAGCCGCTGCACCGCCGGCGGATGGTGCTGTCGACCCATGGTGGCTTCTTCCACACGCGCTTCGCGTCGCGCGCGAAGCGGCTGTTCTTCGCGCTGGTCACCCGCTGGAGCCTGCGGCGCTACGCCGCGGTGATCCCGTCGAGCCTTGCAGACGAGGCGCAGTTCCGCGCGATCCGCAGCGCAGGGTTGGAGACCGTCGAGAACGGCGTCGACCTGGCCAAGTTCGACGGCTGCGCCGATCCCGCCGCGCGCGCGATGCTCTATTTCGGACGGCTCGCCCCCAACAAGGGGCTCGAGCGGCTGATCGCCTGGTTCGCCCTCGTGCATCGCCGCGACCCTCGCTGGCGGCTGATCGTCGCCGGCCGCGAAATGGGCGTGCAGGCGGCGGCGCTGCGCGTCCGGGCGCGGGCGGAAGGCGTGGGCGAGGCGGTGGAGGTGCACGCCTGGCCCTCCGATGCCGAGCTGCGCGCGCTGATCGGGCGCAGCAGCGTCTATGTCTGCGCATCGGACTACGAAGGGTTCGGGCTCGCTGCGGTCGAGGGGATGGCTGCGGGGCTCTATCCGCTGTTGCGCGACATTCCTGCGTTCCGCCGCACGCTGGCACGCACCGGCTACGGCACGCTGTGCGACTTCGATCCCGATCCGGCGGCGGTTGCAGAGACGCTGGATCGGGTCTTGGCGGCACTCGCTGCCCCGCTTGGTCCGGCGGAGCGGCAGCGCCGGCTCGCGCCGTTCGGCTGGGAGGGGGCGGCGACGGCGATCGGACAGATCTACCTACGCGCGCTCGGGCGCAGCCGGCGGCGGATCGGCCGGGTGTCGATCCACGTCTCTTGCGCGCACGGTTTCCAACGGCTGGTCGACCGCACGCTGGCCGATCCCGCGCGGCCGCCGCTGTTCGTCGCCTTCTGCAACGCGCACACCGCCAACACCGCGGAGCGCGATCCCGCCTTCGCCGCGGCGATCGCCCGCGCGGTGGTGGTCAACGACGGCGCGGGCGTCGACCTCGCCAGCACGCTGTTGTTCGGCGCGCCGTTCCAGGAGAATCTCAACGGCACCGATCTGATGGACCGGCTGTTCGAGCAGACCGAGCAGAGCCTGCGGGTGTTCCTGCTCGGCAGCCCGCCGGGCGTCGCGGAACAGGCGGCGCGACGGCTCCACGCCCGCTTTCCGCGCCACCGGGTGGTGGGCACCGCCCACGGCTTCTTCGCCGAGGCCGAGGTGCCGGCACTGCTCGCACGCATCCGGGCGAGTGGTGCCGACCTGATATTGGTCGGCATGGGCCATCCGCGCCAGGAGATCTGGTGCGCCGCGCACTATCGGGCGTTGGGCGGGATCACCATCGCGGTCGGGGCCTATCTCGACTTCCTGGCGGGCGAAGTCCCGCGTGCGCCGCGCTGGGTACGCCGGCTGCGCGGCGAATGGCTCTACCGGCTCGCCCAGGAACCGCGCCGGCTGTGGCGCCGCTACATGATCGGCAACGTGGTGTTCCTCGGCCGGCTGTTCGCGCAATGGTTTGGCGGCGCGAGGATCTGACCGAAAGGGGGAGGCTGTTTCGCGGGGACGCAGGCCTAAGTCTTGAGGGATTGCTGCGGTCGTGGCGGTGCAATCTAGGCCGTAGACTCAGACCTTGGCCCCCGACCGAGGCCGGGTGGAGTGCACCGTTCGACGGGGTATCCTCGGTTTCCTGTTGTCCACGCTGGCCGCAGCAAGTCTGTCTCCGCCGGCGGAGACGTTCGCGGGGCAGCTTCGTGCGGCGATCTGGAGCGATCTGCAACGCAACGCGATGCAATGCAATGATCGGGGATAGTAGCTCGCCAGCGTCGCTGTGGTACAATGCGGGTCCGGGAGGCGCGAAAGCACCTGATCTTCACATCCAAGATATGTCCTGGGGCAGCAATCTCAAAGGATATCGCTGTTCCTTCACCCTGTTTCGTGACGACGGCGTACGAACAATCTTCAACGAAGCGGCCCCCGATCGGCTTCTTTGCCGTGCGCAGGTTGTTCGCCGTAAAGAATCTGGCAAATGGACGGTGAAGCATCAATCGCCGCGCGTCCAACGGCACAGCAAGACGGACATGCCATGCAAAGCTGTACCTGCAAGCTGATCCCACACGACCGACGTTACGACCGAGCAAAGCGTTGATTCAGCGTCGGCATGAGCCGAGATGACCTGACTGATTACGAGTGCCGCGTGATCGAGCCGCTGCTGCCCGATAGGCCACGCGGTGTCTCGTGCGTTGATGATTGGCACGTGCTGAACGGCGTATTTGGGGTGTTGCGATCCGGCGCGACCCGCCTGAGCGCTGCGGCCCGCATACCACCTGCTACAGCCGCTTGATCCGATGGCGGCAGGCTGGCGTCTGCGACCGCCTGTGGGGGGCGATAGCGGCTGAACAGGGGAAAAGGGCGCGCTCGTAATGCCAGCCAGCGTTACTGCGCATCTATCCCCTGGCGATGCGGATGCGGATGCCGGCGACAGCGAGGCGGTGGCGGATGCGGATGCCGATGCCGGCGACCGCGAGGCGGTGGCGGATGCAGGTCGCCTGCATGGCAGCGATCAGCGTACTAGTGGAGTCGGAGAACACCGTCGTCGGGCGCGCGCCGTCTAGGCCGACGCGGAGGAGCCTCGCATCATGCCGGGCCGGTTTCGGCCGCAGACGTCGCCGCCGAGAAAGCCGGCACTCGGGCGTGGGCGTCTGTTTCCGACTGGCGTGATCTGCCGAGACGGAACCGCCGGCGCCGGTCGGTGAGCGGAGCCGGCGTTTCGTTCAGGCAAGCTCGCGCGCGCTGGCGAGAGCGTGGGCGGTGGCCTGTTCGAGCGTGTCGCATAGCGCGACGCCCGGGAGGTTGGCGGTCCATTGTTCGGCGAAGCCGCGGACCTTGCCGTAGCTGTTGTCGAGCACGGCATGGGGAATCCCCATCAGCACCGCGAGGATGTGACCGTGCAGCCGATCGGTCACCACCGCGTCGCCCGCGCCGAGCAGCGCCCGGCCGCGCTCGAGCTCGGTGCGGGCGCGGGCGCGGAAGCGGCGATAGTCGGGCTCGGCCCCGGCCAGGGCCGAGGTGGTCCGGCCGAGCTTGGTCATCGCCCGTTCGAAGCGGCTCGGCACCGGCGCGCCGTGGATCCAGTCGGCGGCGATGCTGCGCGGCGGCAGGGTCAGGGTGCCGAGGCCGGCGCTGCGCTCCTGGTCGGTGCGCAGCAGATAGACGATGTCGTGCACCGGCAGCGCGGGGCGCGACAGGCTGCCGAGGCAGAAGGCCATGTCCGGGCAGAGCGCGACCGGGCAATCGAACGTCGCCTGTGCTTGGGCGAGGCTGGCGCGGTCGCGCACCAGCAGGGTGAAATCGCCGTGCGCGGCGATCGCGGCGCGCGTCGCATCCAGCCGCGCGGGGTCGGCGAAGTGGAGCGTCTGCGGCAGCTGGACGATGCGCCGGCCGGGTAGCGCGGCGAGCAGCTCCAGCCGGAAGCGCTGGAAGCGCGGCCACAGGTCGCCGAAGTTGCCGCCGCCGCTCAGGAAGATCGGCCCGTCCGGTACCGCGCGCAGCAGCGCGTCGAGATCGAAGCCGTGGATGGTGCTGACATAGGCCGGCGCGCGTTCGGCGGCGCGCTCGAAGAAGGCGAGCTCGCCCAGCCAGATCAGGCTGTCCCCCACGTTGGAATAGTCCGGGAAGTCCAGCAGCGCGTAGCCGCCGGACAGGTCGGCGAGCGGGGTGACACGCTGCCACACCTGCTCGGCCAGATCCTCCACGCGTTCGAACATTCGGTCCATGGCGCGGTCGTCGCAGGCGGAGCGAAACAGGCAAGGGGGCCGCACCGTTCCGGAGCTGTCGCTGCGCGAACCTCCCGGCGGAAGGGCGGGCGATGGTCCATCGCGGAGCTTGTCTTGCCCCCCGCCCGCGTGGGAAGGCGGCCGCGGATGGAAGACGCTGCTCCCCCGTCGGACTCGCCCGAGCTGATTCCCGCCGCGACGCTGATCGTGATGCGCGAGCGGGCGGGCGGGCGTGCGCCCGAGCTGCTGATGGTCGAGCGGGCGTCGCAGATGGCGTTCGCGGGCGGGGCGCTGGTGTTTCCGGGCGGGCGGATCGATCCCGGCGACCGCGTGCTGGCGGCGCAGCTGGGCGACGTGACGCTCGCCGCGCGGGCGGCGGCGATCCGCGAGACGATCGAGGAGGTCGGAGTGGCGGTGGCATTGTCGCCCGCGCCCGATGCCGCCGCGGTGACGGCGATGCGCGCGCGGCTGCATGCCGGCGAGCCGCTGGGCGCGGTGCTGGGGCCGCACCGTCTCCTGCCCGACCGGCTGATCCCGTTTGCGCGCTGGCGACCGGAGGGGCGGCTCCCGCGGATGTTCGACACGCAGTTCTTCCTGACGACGGCACCCGAAGCGGCGGGCGAGCCGGTGGTCGACGGGTCCGAGACGGCGCACGCCTTCTGGGCGAGCGCGCATCAGGTGCTGGCGGAGGCCGACGCCGGTCGTGCGCAGCTGATCTTTCCGACCCGCCGCGTGCTTGAGCGGCTGGCGACACTGGAGAACGTTGCGGCGGCGGTCGCGCATGCGGCGGCCTATCCGGTGCGCGCCATCACCCCCTGGGTCGAGCGGCGCGACGGCATCGACCAGCTCTGCATTCCCGACGACCTCGGCTACCCGGTCACCGCCGAGCCGCTCGCCGCGGCGCGACGCCGATGAGCGGGCTGCGCGGGATCACGCGCGCGATCGTCTGGCTGCTGGTGCTGCTGGCGATCGGATTCGCGCTCTATGCGGTGGTGCGCAACCGGCCGCAGGACATGCCGTGGCGGCCGCTCGACCTTTCCGAGCCGATCGGGATGGTCACCGGGCGCAAGCTCGCCGGGCTGGGCGACGATTTTCCCAAGTGCCAGCGGCTGCTCGATCGCGCGGGCGTCCACTACCAGGTGCTCGAACCGGTAGTGTCGGGGCAGTGCGGCTATACCGACGGTGTGCGGCTGACCGGCGGCGGATCGCGCGGGATCGGCTTTTCGCCCAAGGGCGTCGGCATGGCGTGCCCGGTCGCGGCCGGGCTGACGATGTGGGAGTGGCAGGTCGTCCAGCCCGCCGCCCGCCGCCATTTCGACAGCCCGGTGGTGCGGATCGAGCATTTCGGCAGCTACAACTGCCGGCGGATGTACGGGCGCTCGACCGGCGACTGGAGCGAGCATGCCGCCGCCAACGCGCTGGACGTCGCCGGCTTCGTGCTGGCAGACGGGCGGCGGATCCGCGTGGTCGGCGACTGGAAGGGCGGGGGCGAGCGCGCCGCCTTCCTGCGCGAGGTCCGCGACGGCGCGTGCGACCTGTTCTCGACGGTGCTGTCGCCCGACTACAACGAGGCGCACCGCGACCACTTCCACCTCGACCAGGCGCACCGGGGCGCGATGGGCTGGCGGGCGTGTCGCTAGCTCGGATCGATGTCCGCGCCTTCGCCGTCCGTCACGAGTAGGGACGGAGCCGGTCGAAAGCGGACCCCGTCAGGCAAACGGACGAGGAGGTCGGGACGCGCGTTTTTCGACCCGCCCCAGGTGGGCACAGGAAGCCGGCCTTTTCGCGCGTCGCGCGGACGCCGTTTCAACACAGGCGGCGCTTCGGGCACGCCGTTACCGCGCCTCCTGTTCCGGCACACGCGGGCCCGGCCATTCCGCGCGTGGATCGTCGCAGACCACGGGCATGGAAAGTCCCTCCGTCGCACGGACGGGCAGGGACGCGACGTCGAACCCGTCGAGACAGAAGACGTTGACGCCGAAGTGGTCCGGTGCGGCGCGCTTGCGGTGGAACAGGTAGATGCCGCAACGCGAGCAGAAATGGTGTTTCGCGCGATGGCTGTTCCACTGGTAGGTCGCGAGCAGCGCTTCGCCGGCGTCGACCCGCAAGGCTGCTTCGGGCACCTTTGCCATGAGGGCGTTGCGTTTGACGCACAGCGAGCAGTCGCAGGTCGTCAACTCGACGAGGTCATGACACACCGTGAAGCGAACGCCGCCGCAATGGCACGACCCGCTATGCGTGCTCACCATCGCGCGTCATCCTCCAGATAGACGATGCAGGATTTCCGGCGCTGGACGCGATCGTCGGCAAGGTGGCAGCGTTGTCCGCCACCGGGCGCGGGCGCCGGTACTGGATAACTTGCGCCCTCAGTTCGGCAAGGCGCGCTGGTCGACCTTTTCCACCCAGGCGGGGAAGAACGCCGGCTGGCGGAGCGACCAGCCCGATGCGGTGGCGGCGGCCTCGCTGATCGACTGGAGCAGCTTGCGGCGCAGCTCCGGATGGAGGTGCGGCAGCGCCGCCGAGGCGCAGAAGGCGGACGGCAGCCACGGCCGCGCCTCGGCGCCGATCAGCCGCTCGTAGAGGAAGCGGTAGGCGGAGAAGGAGGTCAGCCGCCCCTGACCGAGGTCGAAGGCGGTGACCACCAGCAGCGGCGCGAGGAACGGCTCGATCGTCTCCAGCCCGCTGTCGTCGGGGATGAGCGCGCGGATCTCGGGAAGCCGGTCGTAGAGCCGGGCCTGGGCGCGGATGCTCGCCGCCTCGATCACGTCGCGCGACCAGCGCTGCATCGCATCCTCGCGATCGAGCCCGATGTCGAGCGAGCGCCGGATGTAGCGCTGGGTCGCAGCGCTGAACCCTGCGAATTCCTTCATTTCGGCCAGGGTCATCGCTCCCTTTGCCGGCTTCCTGCTTGCGCCCATCCGTTTCGCTCCGCCCCGTGCTCCATCGCCGACGCAGTCTGCCCGTGGCCGGTTAACACTATGCTGAACCGATCGGATCGCCCTGCAATCCGCATCGAATCATGAAAGCTGCTGCGGCGCAACAAAGGTTGCGACGAACCGAGCCGGCCCGCTCGGCTCCCTCTGCCTCGTCGGTCCGCGTCAGCCGGCGCGGGCACGGATCGCGGCGGCGGGTACCCAGCCCGACAGGCACGGCCCGTCGTAGCGGCGCCGCGACGAGACGGACGAGGCGACGCCGCAGCCGTCCTCCGGGCTCGCCGCAGCGGGCACGACCACGCCGAGCCAGCGCTGGTCGAGCGAGCGCGTGCAGACGAACAGGTTGCGGCCCTCGTCCAGCGTGTCGCTGACGGTCGCCTCCTCGAACGGCGCGGCGCGCACCGGCACCCCGGCGTCGGTCACCAGCCCGCGGATGCCGCAGGCGGCGAAGCTCGCGCCCTGTTCGCCGATCCGCACCGCGACGGTGCCGGGGAGAGCGGCGCCGACGTCTCGGGCGCGGCGGGGGTGGTGTCGTCGGGAAGGGGGCCGGCGTTGCAGCCGCCGAGCAGCAGCACGGCCAGGAACCAGGATCGCATGCGGTTCTTCTAGAGCGGCGCGAGGCGCGTGGCCATCGCTGCGGCGACAGGCACGAGTCCCGCCCGAATCCAGCGCCAGCGACCGGATCGGGCAGCCGAAACGCCACCGCGGCGCGCGGTCCTGCGGGCAACCATCGTCGCGTAAACACGCTTCGTCGGAAAAGGTTCCATCGACGAAGTGCATGGGGTTTCGCGGGGCGAAAAACCCTGCTTCACACACTGGCACGAGCTTCACCGACCTTTGGGGGGTCCATGAATTTCCGGGCTTTTGCAGCGCGTTGCGCGCTAGCGGCATCGCTTTGCCTGCTGACGACGGTACCTGCGCAGGCACGCTTCTGGCAATGCGCACCCTATGCCCGCGAGATCTCCGGGATCGAGATTCACGGCAATGCCAACACCTGGTGGGGCCAGGCCGCGGGCAAGTACGAGCGCGGCAACACCCCGGTCGAGGGTTCGGTGCTGTCGTTCGAATCGACCCGCCGCATGCGCCTGGGCCATGTCGCGATGGTGTCGAAGGTGGTGAGCGACCGCGAAGTGCTGCTGACCCACGCCAACTGGTCGCGCCGCGGCGGGATCGAGCGCGACGTCCGCGCGGTGGACGTGTCGGCGGCCGGCGACTGGAGCCAGGTGCGCGTGTGGTTCGGCCCCGTCGGCGGCCTCGGCACGTCGTCCTACCCGACCAACGGCTTCATCTATTCGGGCCATGCGCCTGAGAGCGACACGCTGCCGGCCGTCCAGATGGCGAGCGGCGGCAACACCGGCAGCCCCGGCAGGAGCGTCGTCGCGCTGGTCGACTGAGCGGGGCGCGTCTTCAACTCCGCACGGATTGTCCGTCATCCTGACGGAAGTCAGGATCCATTGCCGCTATGGCAGGAAGCGCGAGTGTTGCGCGAATGGATGCTGACCTCCGTCAGCATGACGAGTGAGGATGAGGCGTTCGCTGTCTCCCCCCCGTTCTCCCATCACCCCTTGGCGCGGAAGGTCATCGCCACGCCGTTCATGCAATAGCGCTTGGCGGTCGGCGGCGGACCGTCGTCGAAGACGTGGCCCAAGTGGCCGGCGCAGCGTGCGCAGCGCACCTCGGTGCGGGCCATCCACAGCGTCCGGTCCTCGCGCGTCGTCACCGCACCCTTGAGCGGTGCCCAGAAGCTCGGCCAGCCGGTGCCGCTCTCGAACTTGGTTTCCGAGGAGAAGAGCGGCTGGGCGCAGCCGGCGCAGGCGAAGGTGCCGGCGCGCTTCTCGTTGTTGAGCGGGCTGGTGAAGGCGCGCTCGGTGCCTTCCTTGCGCAGCACCTGATATTGCGCCGGCGTGAGCCGCGCGCGCCACTGGGCGTCGGTCAGCCGGAAGGGGGAGGCAGGCGCGGCCTCGCCCCCCTCGGCACAGGCACCGATCGCGAGCGCGGTGCCACCCAAGCCGACCAACCCGAGCAGGCGGCGGCGATCGAAAAGAGGCTGTGTCATCAAGCGCTTAGATGGGGTCGCAGGCAGCGGTTTCCAAGATCCCTGCGCTTTGCGGGAGCGCGCGCATGCCCCCTTCCTCGTCATGCTGACGGAAGTCAGCTTCCATACGCGCAACGCTGGAGGCGCAAGCGGAGCGGCAATGGATCCCCCGAGTTCACAAACGAAGTGCAACACCAGGTTGAGGTGTTGCGATGGGAACCAGGTACCGACAGCTCTCGTATGCGGAACGGTGTGC
>NZ_JBIUCZ010000031.1:0-43985 GCF_047975845.1 Sphingomonas mangrovi
CACCCGATCCCCGCCGCGTCGCCACTCCCGCCGCCGCAACCACCATTCACGCCACCGCTTCACCAAAAAACCGGTTATGCAAATGTCCCGCCTTCGCTGGGATACTTCGGGGGATCGTTGCGGAGGCTCCGCCACGCCGTGCCCCAGGCGGGACACTCGTCAGAGAGGTTCCCATTTCCGACGACACCGCACCTGGACCCCGGCCTTCGCCGGGGTACGCTTGGGGCTCGGGATGGCGGCAGACTGGGACGTGCGGCCCGCCGCTCGCTACTCTACCCCCTTACGGATGGCGCCGCGGCATCTCATGCCGCACGGCCAGCGCCTCCAGGATCGCGTCGCGCGTGTCGGCGAAGCGCAGGCCGTTCGCCTCCCCGGTCGCCAGATCCGCCGCCGCATCGTCGCCAAGGATCAGCAAGGGAAGCGACTGGTGCGCCTCCCCCACCAGCGACACCACGCGCTCCCGCGGGCGCGCCCAGACGACGTGCTCGACGTCGATCCGCTCGCGTAGCTGGGGGTACGCGGCCAGCACCCCCTCGATCACGATGCAATCGAAGCAGAAAAAATGCGCGTCGGGGTAATCCGGATCGGTGCTCGCCGGGTCGATCAGGATCAGCCGGTCGCGCGTGCCCTGCCCCGGCTCACTCATTGTCGAAGCCGCCATAGCCTTCGCCGACATAGTCGCTGAAGCGGGTGATCGTCGGCTCGAACTTCATCGTCACCTTGCCGGTGGCACCGTGGCGCTGCTTGGCGATGATCAGCTCGGCCAAGCCATAGACGCGCTCCATGTCGACCGCCCATTTGGCGTGATCCTCGAACACGCGCGCGTCGTCGCCATCACGCGGGCGCTTTGGCTCCTTGGCGGCGACATAATAGTCCTCGCGATACACGAACCATACCATGTCGGCGTCCTGCTCGATCGAGCCGGATTCGCGAAGATCGGAGAGCTGCGGGCGCTTGTCCTCGCGCTGCTCGACCGCGCGGCTGAGCTGCGACAGCGCGATCACCGGCACGCCGATGTCCTTGGCGAGCGTCTTCAGCCCGCGGCTGATCTCCGAGATTTCGTTGACGCGATTGTCGGAGCGGCCGCTGCCCTGGAGCAGCTGGAGATAGTCGACCACCACCAGCCCGAGCTGGTCGTCCAGACGCCGGTGGAGACGGCGGACGCGCGTGTGCAGGCCGCTGATCGAGAGGCCGGCGGTGTCGTCGATGTAGAGCGGCAGCGATTCGAGGTCGGCGGCGGCATCGGCGAGCTTCACGAACTCCGCCTTGCTGATCTTGCCCATGCGCAGCGCTTCGGAGCTGATGCCCGACTGCTCGGCGAGCACGCGCGTCGCCAGCTGGTCGGCCGACATTTCCAGGCTGAAGAAGGCGACCTTGGCGCCGACCGACTTGCCCTTCTCCACGCCCGCGCGCTGGTCGTCCATGAAGCGGCGCGCGGCGTTGAAGGCGATGTTGGTCGCAAGCGAGGTCTTGCCCATGCCGGGACGCCCGGCGAGAATGATCAAGTCGGAATGGTGCAGACCACCGATCCGCGAGTTGACGCTGTCGAGGCCGGTCGTCACGCCCGACAGCCCGCCGCCCGAGTTGAGCGCGCGGTCGGCCATCTGCACCGCCATCGTCGTCGCCTGCGCGAAGCTCTTGACCGTGTTGGCGGTCGTGCCCTCCGCCGCGACGCGGAACAGCGCCTCTTCCGCCTGCTCGATCTGCTTGCGCGGGTCGATCGTCTGGCTGGTGTCGAGCGCATTCTCGACCAGCGTGGTGCCCACGGTGATCAGCGCGCGCAACTGGGCGAGGTCGTAGATCTGCTCGGCAAACTGCTTGGCGCCGAGCAGGCCGGCGCCGCTGCCGGTCAACTGGGCGAGATAGCCCGGCCCGCCCAGCTCGCGCATGCCGGCGTCGTCCTCGAACAGCGGGCGCAGCGTCACCGGGTTGGCGAGCATGTTCTGCCGGCGCACGTCGCGGATCCGCTCGAAGATGCGCGCGTGGACCGGCTCGAAGAAATGATCGGGTTCGAGTCGCTCGACGATGTCGTCCGCCAGCCGGTTGTCGATCATCATCGCGCCCAGCAGCGCCGCTTCCGCCTCGACGTTCTGGGGAAGGCGCGCAGCCGGGGACGGAGCGGGCGTGCCGCCGATTTGTGCAAGGGTTGCCATGCCCGCTTTTCCCAGACGCGGGCGCTTTGCTCAAGCGAGCTGCGGCGAAACGTCTGTGGACAGGCGCGTTTCGCCAGCTTGGGCGTTGCCTTGCCACGCCAAACGGCTAAGCGCTGGCCGTCATGGCCGATCCGCGGATCATCGACGTCTCGCTCGACGAGCGCACCATCCTCTGGCGCAGTTCCGACGTCGAGCAGGAACGGCGGATCGCGATCTACGACCTGCTGGAGGGCAACCGCTTCGCGCCGCAGCGCGTGCATGCCGACGGCTATGCCGGGCCGTATCGCGTGCGGCTGCGTGTCGACGACGGGCGGCTGGCGATCGACATCCGGCGCGCCGACGACAGCCCGCTCGAGACGCTGGTGCTCGGCCTCGCCAAGTTCCGCCGGCCGATCCGCGACTATTTCGCGATCTGCGACAGCTATTACCAGGCGATCCGCCAGGCGACGCCGCAGCAGATCGAGACGATCGACATGGCCCGGCGTGGCCTCCACAACGACGCGGCCGAGCTGCTGATCGAGCGGCTTCAAGGCAAGATCGACATCGATTTCGACACCGCGCGCCGGCTTTTCACGCTCATCTGCGTGCTGCACATCAGGGGTTAACGGGTAGCGATGCGGGTTGTTAGGGCGATGCTGGTCATCGCGGCGGCGTCGAGTCTCGCCGGCGCGGCTGCCTGGAACTATGCGGTCGGATGGCACCCGTCGACCGGCGAATACCCCATCCAGGGCATCGACGTGTCGCAGGAGACCGGTCCCGTCGACTGGCTGACCGCGCGCGCCCGCGGCGTCGACTTCGCCTATGTCCGCGCGATCCGCGACGGCACCCGCCGCGACCGGCGGTTCCAGTCGAACTGGGCCGCGCTCGGCGAGGCGGGGATGCGGCGCGGCGTGCTCCACCAGTTCTCGCTATGCCGCCCGGCCGAGTCGCAGGCCGACGCCTTCGTCACCTTCGTGCCCCGCGCGATCGACGCGCTGCCGGCGGTGCTGGAGCTTGATCTCGACGCGGGTTGCGCGGCGCGACCCGATCGGGCGGCGGTGCTCGCCGCGATCCGCAGCTTCCTGGCGGTGGTGGAGCACCACACCGGATCGCCGATGCTGCTCAAGATCTCCGAGCCGTTCGAACAGGCCTATCCGGTGAGCGGCGCGATCGCCCGGCCGCTCTGGGCCAGCCAGGACTTCTTCGCCCCCCTCTATCTGGCACGTCCCTGGCGGATGTGGCAGGCGAGCACCATCCGGCGGATCGACGGCGTCGACCGCCCCGTCCATTGGGATGTCGTCGCACCATGACCGAACCCGAAGCCCTCATCGCGGCCGCGCGCGCCGCGGCTCGCAACGCCCACGCCCCCTATTCGCGTTTCGCCGTCGGCGCGGCGCTGCGCATGACCGACGGCAGCATCGTCACCGGCGCGAATTTTGAGAATGCGAGCTACGGCCTGTCGCTGTGCGCCGAAACGGTGGCGATCGCGACCGCCAGTGCGCAGGGGCGGCTGGGCGAGGTCGCCGAGGTGGCGGTGATCGGCGGCATGCTGGTCGAGGGCGTCCCCACGGGCGACGCGCCGATCCGCCCGTGCGGGCGCTGCCGGCAGGTGCTCAACGAGGCGGCGCAGATCGGCCGGCGCGATTTGACGGTCTATTGCGCCGGCGCCGAGGGGGACGCGTTCGAGGAGCACCGGCTGTCGGAGTTGCTGCCGCATGCGTTCGGCCCCGCGGACTTAGGGCTGTAAAGCGTCTCGTCATCCTGACGGGTGTTGTGGGGTACGAGTGCCGTTCAAGGTATCGCGTGCCCCGGCGAAGGCCGGGGCCCAGTTGCGGTGGTCTACCCGCATCGCACCTCACCGCCGCCTTCCCAACTGGGCCCCGGCCTTCGCCGGGGCACGCAAGCTGTCAGGCCGCCACCTCCGACGCCTCGGTGATCCACCCCAAGTGCGGCAGCGTGATCGAGCGCCGCCCGGACAGGTCGGTGCGGCACACGAACAGCTCGCGGCTTTCGATATAGGCGACCAGCCGCTTCACCCGCCCCATCGAGCTGGTGCCATAGGTGCGCGCGATCTCCTCGTCGCTCGGGCACGGCTCACCCGCACGCGCGGCGCGGGCGATCAGCAGGAACGGCCCGAGCATGTCGTCGGGCAGCGAGGCGGCGAGTTGAAGCGCGTCGCCCCATTCGGCTTCCGGCGATTCAAAGATGCCGGCGCGCGCGCACGACAGCCGGCGGGTGAAGGCCGGCAGGTCGAGCGGCGGCCGCGACAGCCCAGCCATGCGGCAGCGCACGCCGAAATCCTGGTAAAGCATCGCCGCAGGACGCTGCGCCGCGTCCTCGTCGGAGAGGATCGCGCGCAGCACGTCGGCGACGATCGTGTCGGTCTCTTCCTCCGAACGCTCCGGCAGCGCCGGGGTGGCGACCGGGCCGGCGGGGCGCTCGATCGCCGCCATCACCTCTTCGGGCGGCGGCGTCGGGCGCGGCGGCATGGCGAGCGGCAGCATTTCCTCGACCGGGGCTAGGAGCAGATCCTTGATGTCGGCGACCTGGCCGGAGGGCAGCGGCGTCAGCTTGGGGCTGCCGCTGCGCGCCGAGGTCTCGACCGCGCCGATCCGCACCGCCACCGGCCGGCGCGACACCGCAGGGCCCAGCGCCAGGAAGGTGCCGCGCTGCAGGTCGCGGATCTGCTCGGCCTGGCGCCGCTCCATGCCGAGCAGATCGGCGGCTCGCGCCATGTCGATGTCGAGAAAGGTGCGCCCCATCAGGAAGTTCGACGCCTCGGCCGCGACGTTCTTGGCGAGCTTTGCCAGGCGTTGAGTCGCAATCACGCCGGCCAGGCCGCGCTTGCGCCCGCGGCACATCAGGTTCGTCATCGCCGACAGCGACGCGCGGCGGACTTCCTCGGCCACCTCCCCGCCGGTGGTGGGGGCGAACAGCTGCGCCTCGTCCACCACGACGAGCGCGGGATACCAATGCTCGCGCGGCGCATCGAACAGCGCCGACAGAAAGGCGGCGGCGCAGCGCATCTGCCCCTCGGCCTCCAGCCCTTCCAGGCTGAGGACGACGGAGGCGCGATGCTCGCGTGCACGGGCGGCGAACTTCGCGACCTCGCGCTCGCTGTGGTCGACCGCATCGATGACGATGTGGCCATAGGCGGCGGACAGGGTGACGAAGTCCCCTTCCGGGTCGATCACCACCTGCTGGACGTGGCGCGCGCTGCGTTCGAGCAGGCGGCGCAGCAGGTGCGACTTGCCCGAGCCCGAATTGCCCTGAACCAGCAGGCGGGTGGCGAGAAGTTCTTCGAGATCGATCGGAACCGGCTTGCCGGCCGGATCGGTTCCCATGTCGACGGCAACGGTCATGCCAGCGCGTTTGGACGATGGCGGGGGGCTGCGGCAAGGGGGAAGCGTGGGTTTTCGCGGGCGACCCAATCCCCTGCCGGCCTCTCCCGATCCGTTCGCCTCGAGTAGCCGTCGAGCTTGTCGAGACGGCGTATCGAGAGGTCGGCGTGTGGGGCTCTCTCGATACGGGCTCTCGACAAGCTCGATCCCTACTCGAGACGAACGGGGGGAAAAGAGGCAAGGACCTCAGGCGAACAGCTGTCCCACCAGCGCCCCCACCGAGGCGATCGCCGCATCCGCCTTCTCCGGCGCGATTCCCGGCGCATCGAGGTAGCAGGCGATCAGGATCGGCTTGCGGTTCGGCGGCCAGACGACGGCGATGTCGTTCGCCTGCCCCTCGCCGCTGGTGCCGGTCTTGTCGCCGACTCGCCAGCCCTTGGGGAGCCCCGCGCGCAGCCGCTTGTCGCCGGTGCGGCTGCCGACCATCCATGCCGCCAGCCGGTCGCGCGACGCCGGCTCCAGCACGTCGCCGGTGAACAGCGCCTCAAGGAGCGTCGTCATCGCCATCGGCGTGGTCGTGTCGCGCAGCTCGCCGGGCTGGTACTCATTGAGCTCGGGCTCGACCCGATCCAGGCGGGTGATGCCGTCGCCGGCCGAACGCACGAAGCGGGTGAAGCCGGACGGCCCGCCCAGCTGCGGCAGCAGCAGGTTCGCGGCGGCGTTGTCGCTCCACTCGACCGCCGCCGCGCACAGCTCGGCAAGCGTCATCTGACCCCGTGGGAGGTTCTTGCGCACCACCGGTGCGTAGTCGAGCAGGTCCCCCTGGCTGAAGCGGATCGGTCGCTGGAGGTCGAGCTCCCCGCGATCGGCCCGCGCCAGGATCGCCGCGGCAAGCGGAACCTTGAAGGTCGAGCACAGCGGATAGCGCGACAGCGCGTCGCGCCACAGCCGGCGGCCGGTGCCGGTATCATACACCGACACGCCCAGCCGCCCGCCGGTCGTCGCGGCGATCGCCGCCAGCGGATCGGCCGGTGCAGCGAAGGCGGCAGTGCCCAGCGCCTCCAGCCAGGTCGGCAACAGCACCGCGGCCGCTGCCCCGGCGACGAACTCGCGCCGGCGCATCAGCCGCGCCGCGCGTCGGCGTGCGCGCCGGGGATGTGGACGGTCAGGCCGTCGAGCCCGTCGGCGAGCGTGATCTGACAGGCGAGCCGGCTGGTGCGGGTAGCACCGGGGGCGAAATCGAGCATGTCTTCCTCTTCGTCGGAGGGGGGCGGCAGGCGGTCGGCGAACTCGGCCGCGACGATGACATGGCAGGTCGAACAGGCCATCTGCCCGTCGCACGTGCCCTCCAGCGGCTGGCCATAGGCCTGCGCCAGATCGAGCAGGCGGTCGCCGGCGGCGCCCCGCGCGTCCTCGACCACGCCGTCGACGCCGATGAAGCGGACGATCATGCCGCCACCTGCTGCGCGCGCGCCGCCGTTTCGATCCGGGTGATGGCGTCCACCAGTTCCTCCTGCGTCGTCGTGCGGCCAAAGCCAATGCGGATGCTGCCCCTCGCCTCTGCGTCCGAAAGGCCGATCGCGGTGAGCACATGGCTGGGCCGGCCCGAGCCGCTGGCACAGGCGGAGCCCGCCGAAAAGGCGATGTCGCGCAGGTCGCTCATCAACCGCGCCACATCGAGCCCTTTGCGCCGCAGGTTGAGGTTGCCGCGGTAGCGATGCTCGGCCGAGCCGTTGACGATCCAGCCCGGTCCCAACGCTGCAAGCGCGGCGTGCGCGAGCCTTGCGACATGGCCCGCATCTGCGTCCATCCGCTCGCCCGCGAGCTTAGCGGCGGCGCCGAAACCGGCACACAGCGCCGGCGACAGCGTGCCCGAGCGGCCCGGCGCCTCCTGCCCGCCGCCGTGAAGCAGCGGCGCGAGCGCGACGCCGTCGCGGATCCACAGCGCACCGATCCCCTTCGGCCCGTGGATCTTGTGCGCGGAGACGGCGACCAGGTCGCAGCCGTCGGGCACCGGCATCCGGCCATAGCCCTGCACCGCATCGCACAGGAAGCGCGCGCCGGCGGCATGGGCGAGCGCCGCGAGTTCGGCGATCGGCTGGGTCACGCCGATCTCATTGTTGACCAGCATCGCCGCCACCAGACCGGTGCCCGGCCGGATCGCCCGCGCCGCCGTGTCGAGGTTCACGAGGCCATCCTCGCCGACCGGCAAGACGGTGACTTCGCGGCCCTTGCGCATCTCCGCGGCCACCGTGTCGAGCACGGCTGCGTGCTCGGTGGCGAGGGTGACGAGCGGCCCCGCACTGCCTTGGATCGCCCAGTTGAGCGCCTCGGTCGCGCCGGAGGTGAACGCAAGCCTGCCGTCCTTCGGCAGCAACTTCGCCACCTGATCGCGCGCCACCTCGACCGCGGCGCGGGCGGCGCGCCCCTCGCGATGCGGCGAGTGCGGGTTGGCGTGCTGGCGTTCGAGCCAGGGCAGCATCGCCGCCAGCGCCTCGGGCGCGAGCGGGGTCGTCGCCTGATAGTCGAGATAGGTCATGCCGCGCGGCTCCGCGCCTCGCGCGCGATGGCAGCCCAGGCATTGACGAAGCGGCGGACGTCCTCGGCACGCGTGGTCCAGCCGAAGCTCACCCGCACCACCTCCCGCGCCGCCTGCGCGTCCCAACCCATCGCGCCAAGAACATGGCTGGGCTTGAGGCTGCCCGACGAACAGGCGCTGCCTGCCGACACGGCGATGCCGCCGCCGTCGAAGCGGATCAGCTGCGCCGCCGCGGCCACCCCCGGCATGCGATAGGCGGCGATGGTGGAAATCCGCGGTGCAGTCCCGGCGACCACCGCCCCGCCCTCGGCGAGCACCGCCGCGTCGAGCAGCGCGCGCCATTCCGCCGCTTCGGCGAGCCAGTCGCGGGGCGCCTCCAGAGCGGCCGCGAACCCCAGGACGCCCGGCAGGTTCTCCGTGCCGCCGCGATAGCCCTGTTCCTGCCCGCCGCTCGGTTCGAGCACGCCGAGGTCGCGCACCAGCAGCGCACCGACGCCCGGCGGACCGCCTAGCTTGTGCGCCGACACCGCGATCAGGTCCGCGTCGGGAAGCGGCAGCTTGCCCGCGGATTGCGCGCAGTCGGCGAACAGCAGATCGCCGCACGCGCGAATCTCTGCCGCGAGCGTGTCGAGGGGCTGGAGCACCCCCGTCTCCGAATTGACCGCCTGGATCGCGAACAGCGTCCGCGCGTCGCCCGAGTCGGGCAGCACCACCTGCCCCGCGGCATCCACCGCCAGCCGCGCCGCGTCGCCCGCGGCGCGCAGCACCGCATCATGCTCCGTCGGCGCCACGGCGACGCGCACGCCCTTCGCGCGGCGGAGCGCCAGCGCGATCGCCTCGCTCGCCCCGCTGGTGAGGATCACCTCGTGCCGCCAGCCGAGCGCCCCAGCGATGCGCGCGCGCGCATCCTCCAGCGCGCGGCGGGCGGCGCGGCCTTCGGCATGGGGCGACGACGGATTGGCCCAGCGCGCCATGCCGTCCGCCACGGCGGCGATCGCCTCGGGCCGCATCGGCGTGGTCGCGGCATGGTCGAGATAGAGTCGGTCGGCCAAGAATCGTTCCGATTGCGCGGGAAAGCTCCCCGCCTATATAGCGCGCAGCTTGCTGCGCCCAACCGCGCGCCCCATTTCTCTCGGCAGGAAGCCCATGCCCGAAGTCATCTTTCCCGGCCCGGAAGGGCGCCTCGAAGGTCGTTTCGCCCCAGCCCCGCGCCCGCGCGCACCCGTGGCGATGATCCTCCATCCGCATCCCAACGCCAGCGGCACGATGAACAACCGCATCGTGCAGGAGCTCTACAAGACCTTCCAGCGCCGCGGCTTCGCGACGCTGCGCTTCAACTTCCGCGGCGTCGGCAAGAGCCAAGGGACGTTCGACAACGGCGTCGGCGAGCTGTCGGATGCGGCCTCCGCGCTCGATTGGGTGCAGAGCTTCCACCCGGAAGCGTCGACCACCTGGGTTGCCGGCTTCGGCTTCGGCGCGTGGATCGGCATGCAGCTGCTGATGCGCCGTCCGGAAATCCGCGGCTTCATCTCGATCGCGCCGCCGGCGAACATGTTCGACTTCACCTTCCTCGCGCCCTGCCCGTCGTCGGGCATCATCATCCAGGGCGAGGCGGACGAAGTGGTGACGCCGCTCGCGACCCAGAAGCTCGTCGACAAGCTGCGCACCCAGAAGCACATCACCATCCACCACGACGTCATCCCGGGCGCGAACCACTTCTTCGCCGACGAGATGCCGGAGCTGATGGGCAGCGTCGACCGCTACCTAGACATGCGGCTCGACCCCAACTCGCCGATCCGGTGAGGCGAAATCGCCCGGAGGAGTGCGCTCCTCCGGGCAGCTTCTTCAACATGATTGCCGCCCCCGCGGGCGCGGTGTAGGCGCGCCGTCGATGCGTGCGGCGCCCGTTCCTTCCTCGTCGTACCGCGCTTCGGGTCGGCCGCGCACGGTCGCGCTGGCGCTGGCGATCGGCATCAACCTGCTGATCCTGGTGATGCTGCTGACGCTGGCGCCCCGGCTGGTGGCCCCGCCGCCCAAGACCGAACCGCCGGTCTTCACGACCACCCCCGATCCGCCAGAGACCCGCGCCGCCGGCGATCCGCAGGCGGCCAAGACCGGCGGCGGGGCGACCGCACGCAGCCGCCCCAAGGACACGCTGACCGCGCCGCCGCCGCCGCCCAGCGCCCCGCCGGCGCCGGAACCGGCCCCCAACATGCTGGTGCTGAGCAGCGAGGATTTCGCCGCGTCCGATATCGGCGCGATCCGGTCGAGCCGCGGCGAGGAGGTCGCCGACAGCGGCGCGGCCAGCCAGGGCGGCAACGCCGCCGACAGCGGATCGGCCTATGGACCCGGCGACGGGCCGGGCGGCGAGCGGCTGTACAACGCCGAATGGTATCGCCGGCCGACCGACACCGAGCTCGGCGCCTATCTGCCGCCGCAGGGTGCCCCGGCCGGCGCCTGGGCGATCATCGCCTGCCGTACCATCCCCGACAATCGCGTCGAGGACTGCCGCGAGCTGGCGGATTCGCCGCGCGGGTCGCGCCTCGCCGGGGCGATCCGGCAGGCGGCGTGGCAGTTCCGCGTTCGCCCGCCGCGCGTCGGCGGCAAGCCGATGGTCGGCGCCTGGGTCCGTATCCGCATCGACTTCACCGAGAAACCCGGCCGCTGAGGCCACCGATACGACGCGCTGCGCGGATCAGGGCACCGAAATCGGCTCCGACCGCCCCGCCGCCAGCTGCCGCATCAGGGCCGACGCGAGCTTCGGCGCGATCGTCGCCGGGCCGTCGGCGGCGGCGCCCTCGACCTGGACGGTGGTGGCGCGCCCGCTCCAGACCGGCGTGGCGGCGCCGCGCAGCCGGATTTCGACGGCGAGGTCGGTGGCGACCAGCCCCCGGATTTGGTTCTTGCCCGACGGCAGCGGCACGAAGACCTGTCCCAGCGCCGCCATCGCCGGCAGCCCCCTCGCGTCGGCGGGCACGATACCGCGCGGCGTGCGCGTCACCGTCACCCGCGCGATGTAGCGGCTGTGGCTACGCAGCGGCAGCGGCGTGAAGCGCACGTCCGACAACGCCCGCGTGACCGCATCGCCGAACAGCCGCTCCGACGCCGGCGCGTCGTCGGCGATCTCCACCGCGATCGTTCCCGGCGTCACCGGGGCAGGCACCGCGGCCGAAGCCTGGGAAAGCAGCGCCCACGCCAGGAACGCCGCCGCTGGAATACCCGTCATCTTCTATCCTCCGGAACGCGCCGCCTTCGTGCCACGCCAGGCACGGCAAGAACAGCGATGCCGGAGTCGTTCAGGCACCCGGCTCCTCCGGCGGAAGGCCGCCATAGCCCATCTTGAACTGCACATGCTCGACGCAGCCCGTCCGCCCCGTGTTCGACGCCTGCTTGCGCGCGCTGCGTAGGACCTGCAGCGCGTGGTCGCCGAAGTCGGCGCTCGGCTCGCTGGCCAGCACGCGCAGGTTGCCGAGCTCGCCCCAGGGCGCCACGTCGAACATCACCGTCGCCCAGCCCTCGATCGAGCGACGTTGGTACGCCTTGGGATAGCGCAACACGGGCGCGGTGGCCCAGCCGCCGTCGTGCGGACAGCTGCCGTCCGGCGGGCGCTGCGCCGACGCCTCGGGAACGGCCGGCGCGGCGAGCGCGACGGGGCCGCGGGCGAAGGGGGAGCCGCAGCCGGTCCGTGCGCCGCCGGTGAACCGCGACGCCCGCATCGCCTTCACCGCAGCCGCATCCAGCGCGGCGTTGCCGGTGCTGTGGGTGGTGCGGACGCGTATCGGACGGCCGCTTGCGTTCAGATCATAGGCTACCATCGACCAGTCCTTAGCTCCGGGCGCGGCGGGGATGCGGTCGTAATCCGGATAGCGCATCGCCAGCGGTCGAGGTCGCGGCTCGATCCGGCACGACGTCTCCGGGGCGATCCGCGCCCACCCCTCCGGCGGCAGTTTTCCGGACAAGGGCGTCAGCGAGTAGGAGATCAGGTCCCCCACCGGCGAGTCCGCCGGCAAGGTGAGGCGCGGCGCATAGGCGATGGTGCAGTCGGCGCGCGGCGCGCCTGCGGCGAACCGGCTGGCGGCAAGCGACGGCGCCACATCCTCGCTGCCGGGCGCGACGCCGGCGCTATGGCGACGGATCGACAAGGGCCGACCGCTTTCGTCGATGCGGAAGCGGTAGCGTAGCCGCGCAATCTCCTGGTCGCGACTACCCCACTGCAGCGCGGTCAGCGGCCGCAGCATCGCCGCCGCCTTCACCGACGTGCCTTCGCAGCGCACCTCCTCCGGCATCCACGTCAGCAAGTGCCGAACGGGGGCCGCGCCCAGTTCCGTGGGCGTCTGCATCTCTGCCAGTGGAAAAGGCACGGCGGCGGCAGCGAGCAGCAAGAGCGTCTTCATTCGAACATTCTGCTTACCGTTTGTTTCGCGCGCAAGTCTTGCGTCGAAGGGAGATTTTCTTGGAGAGTTCTGGCGTCCATTTTTGCATGTAGGAACATCTTGCACGAAATTCGGCTACAGGCGCTCCACTGCAACCGGCACGGCATCGCCAACAGCTGCCTAAAATACGGGCACCGCCTCCCGATTTGCCGAAAAGCCGGGCAGGATCGACACGCGCGGCCGGATCGCCGATGCTGGTTCGCGTGAGTCGTGCCCTGGCACGGTTCTTGATTGGCAGCGCGCGTGCGCGAGGGCCGCTTCGGCCGGGGGGAAGACGCAAGGCATGAAGAAGATCGAGGCCATCATCAAGCCGTTCAAGCTGGATGAGGTGAAGGAGGCGCTGCACGAAGTCGGGGTGAGCGGCATCACCGTGACCGAGGCGAAGGGCTTCGGCCGCCAGAAGGGCCACACCGAACTTTATCGCGGCGCGGAATATGTCGTCGACTTCCTGCCGAAGGTGAAGCTGGAGGTGGTGGTCGAGGACGGCCTCGCCGAACGCGTGGTCGAGGCGATCGCCGGCGCCGCGCAGACCGGCCGCATCGGTGACGGCAAGATCTTCGTCATCCCGGTCGAGACGGCGCTGCGCATCCGGACCGGCGAGCGCAACGAAGACGCGATCTGATCCGCACCATTTGACGCATTGCAGCAAGGGCTTCGCCGCGGCTAATCGCAACATGGTTGCGCGATTCGCGGCTCGGTTGTTTTTTCCAGAAAGGGTTTAGTTCGATGGCCAACACCGCCAGCACGATCCTCAAGAAGATCAAGGACGAGGAGATCGAGTGGGTCGACCTGCGCTTCACCGATCCCAAGGGCAAGTGGCAGCACCTGTCGATGGTCGCGAGCCTGCTCGGTGAGGAAGAGCTGACCGACGGCCTGATGTTCGACGGCTCGTCGATCGAGGGCTGGAAGGCGATCAACGAGTCCGACATGGTGCTCAAGCCGGACCTCGACGCCGCCTATGTCGATCCGTTCTCGGCGACGCCGATGCTGATTCTGTTCTGCGACGTGGTCGAGCCGTCGACCGGCGAACTCTATGCCCGCGACCCGCGCTCGACCGCGAAGCGCGCCGAGGCGTACCTCAAGACCACCGGAATCGGCGACACGGTGTACGTCGGCCCCGAGGCCGAGTTCTTCATGTTCGACGACGTCCGGTTCGAGAACAGCTACTCGACCAGCTACTACAAGCTCGACGACATCGAGCTGCCGCACAACAGCGGCCGCGAATATGAGTCGGGCAACATGGGCCACCGCCCGCGCGCCAAGGGCGGCTATTTCCCGGTCGCGCCGGTCGACAGCGCCGTCGACATCCGCGGCGAGATGGTCTCGACCATGCTCGAGATGGGCCTGCCCTGCGACAAGCACCACCACGAGGTGGCGGCCGCGCAGCACGAGCTTGGCCTGACCTTCGGCACGCTCACCCAGACCGCCGACCGCATGCAGATCTACAAGTACGTCGTGCACCAGGTGGCGCACGCCTACGGCAAGACCGCGACCTTCATGCCCAAGCCGATCAAGGAAGATAACGGCTCGGGCATGCACACCCACTTCTCGATCTGGAACGAGGGCAATCCCCTGTTCGCGGGCGAGGGCTATGCGGGCCTGTCGGACACCTGCCTCTATTTCATCGGCGGCGTCATCAAGCATGCCAAGGCGCTCAACGCCTTCACCAACCCGTCGACCAACAGCTACAAGCGTCTGGTGCCGGGCTATGAGGCGCCGGTGCTGCTCGCCTATTCGGCGCGCAACCGCTCGGCGTCGTGCCGCATCCCGTACGGCACCGGCCCCAAGTCGAAGCGCGTCGAAGTCCGCTTCCCCGACGCGATGGCCAACCCCTATCTCGCCTATGCGGCGCTGATGATGGCGGGCCTCGACGGCATCCAGAACAAGATCCATCCGGGCGAGGCGATGGACAAGAACCTGTACGACCTGCCGCCGGCAGAGCTCGCCCAGGTTCCGACCGTCTGCGGCTCGCTGCGCGAGGCGCTCGACAGCCTGGAAGCCGACCACGACTTCCTGCTGAAGGGCGACGTGTTCTCGGCGGACCAGATCGAGGCCTATGTCGAGATCAAGCGCGGTGAAGTCGCCCGCTGGGAAATGACGCCGAGCCCGGTCGAGTTCGACATGTACTACTCGGCCTGATCGACACGCTCGATCGGCAAAGGAGGGGCGTCCGGAGCGATCCGGGCGCCCTTCGTGCGTTCAGGGCGGTTGCGCGCACCGGGGCCGAGGCCGAAAGGGCAGCTATGCGCAACGCTCACTATATCGACGGCCGCTGGGTCGAGAGCCTGGGGCGCCGGAGGGCAGACATCCTCGATCCGGCGACGGGCACTCCTTGCGGTCAGCTGACGCTCGGCACCGCCGCCGACGTGGACCGCGCGGTCGCGGGGGCGCGGCAGGCGTTCGAAGCCTTTTCGCGCACCCGCGTCGCCGACCGCGTGGCGCTGCTCGAAGCGATCCTGGCGGGCTACACCGCGCGCGTTGACGCGTTCGCCGACGCGCTGTGTCGCGAGGTCGGCTGCCCGATCGACATGGCACGGGACGCGCAGGCGGTGGCAGGAGTCGACCACCTGCGCGCCACCATCGCCGCGCTTGAAGGCTTCGTGTGGGAGGAGCGCGTCGGCACCCACGCGATCGTGCGCGAGCCGATCGGCGTCGCCGCGCTGATCACCCCGTGGAACTGGCCGCTGAACCAGATTGTCGCCAAGGTTGCGCCCGCGCTCGCCGCCGGCTGCACGATGGTGCTCAAGCCGTCGGAAGAAGCGCCGGGATGCGCGGCGCTGTTCGCCGAGGTGCTGGCCGAGGCCGGCGTTCCGGCCGGCGTGTTCAACCTGGTGCAGGGCGACGGCACCACCGTCGGTGCGGCGCTTGCCGCCCACCCCCAAGTGGACGTGGTGAGTTTCACCGGCTCGACGCGCGCGGGCATCGCCGTGGCGCAGGCGGCGGCACCGACCGTCAAGCGCGTGCACCAGGAACTCGGCGGCAAGGCACCAGCGCTGGTGCTGGCCAGCGCCGACCTCGCCGCGGCGGTGCGCGCGACGGTGGGCAGCGTGATGTTCAATTCGGGGCAAAGCTGCCTTGCCCCCACCCGCCTGCTGGTGCCCGAGGAGCGCTATGCCGAGGCGGTGGCGATCGCCCGCGAAGCGGTCGCCGCGACCGCAGTGGGCGACCCGAAGCGTCCCGGCGGCCACATCGGCCCGCTCGTCAACCGCCGCCAGTGGGAGCACGTCCAGCGGCTGATCGCCGGCGCGATCGACGCGGGCGCGACGCTGGAGGCGGGCGGGCTCGGCCATCCGGCGGGGTTGGAGCGCGGCTTCTTCGTCCGGCCGACGCTGTTCTCGAACGTCACCCCGGACATGACGATCGCCCGCGAGGAGATCTTCGGCCCGGTCGTGACGCTGATCGCCTTCGCCGACGAGGAAGACGCGATCCGCATTGCCAATGCCACCGACTACGGCCTCTCGGCGGTGGTGTTCGGCGCCCCGGAGGACGTGCGCCGCGTGGTGCCGCGGCTGCGCGCGGGCATGGTCTACGTCAACGGCGGCGTGCCCGATCCGACGATGCCGTTCGGCGGCACCAAGCGCTCCGGCAACGGTCGCGAATACGGCGCGCACGGCATCGCCGAATATCTGGAGGTGAAGTCGGTGCTCGGCGCCTACGCCTAGTGCACCGGCCACACCCATAGAATGAGCGGCGTGCCGAGCAGCAGCACGAGCAGCGAGAGCGGCGCGCCCAATCGGGCATAGTCGCCGAAGCGATAGCCGCCCGGCCCCATCACCAGCGTGTTGCACTGGTGCCCGATCGGCGTGAGGAAGTCGCAGCCTGCGCCCACCGCGGTCGCCATCAGGAACGCCTCCGGCCGATAGCCGAGGTCGTTGGCGAAAGTGGCGGCGATCGGCGCCATCACCAGCACCGTCGCCGCGTTGTTGAGGAACGGCGTCACCGCCATCGCCGCGACCAGGATCAGCGCCACCGCGCCCCAGGGCGGCAGCGAGGCGGCGGTGTGCGACAGCCACACGCCGATGATGTCGCTCATCCCCGTGGTGCGCAGCGTGTCGCTGACCGGGATCAGCGCGCCGAGCATCACCAGGATCGGCCACTCGATATGGCTATAGGCTTCGCGCACCGGCAATGCCCCGCTGAGGATCACCAGCGCCGCGGCGGCGAAGAAGGCCACCGCCACCGGCACCAGCCCGGTCGCCGTCGCGGCCATCGCCGCCGCCAGGATACCGAGCGGAAGCAGTCCCTTGGGCGCGCTCCCCAGCCGCAGCGAACGTTCGGCGAGCGGCAGGCAGCCGAGCGTCCGCAGCCGCTCGGGCAGCAGGCTCAGCGGCCCCTGCAGCACGATGACGTCGCCGGGGCACAGCACGGTGTTGGCGAGGCGGCGGGTCAGCCGCTCGCCGCGCCGCGAGATCGCGATGAGGTTCACGCCGTAGCGCGCCTGCAGCAGCATCTGTCCGGCGGTCTGGCCGACCAGCACCGAATCGGTGCCGACCACCGCCTCGATCACGCCCACGTCGTCGCGTTCGCTGCCGGCCGGGCGGGCGCGGTCCTGCCCCTCCAGTTCCAGCGCGTCGCCGGCGATCACCTGTTCGAGCGTGTCGGGTGCACCGCCCAGGATCAGCACGTCGCCGGAGCGCAGCTCCAGCTCGGGCCAGGGCATGCTGCGGATCCCGGCACGCAGCACCTGGGTGACCGCGACGTCGTGACCATGGCGCGCGACGAAGGCGGCGATCGTCTCTCCCGCCGCTTCCGACCGCTCCGCCACCCGCGCCTCGGTGATGTAGTGCTGGATGTCGAGCGCCTCGCCCATCGTCGGCGTCGCCCGGCGGTCCTGCGGCAGCAGGCGATAGCCGAAGCGCAGGAACAGCAGCCCCATCAGCGTGAGGCCCAGGCCGACCGGCAGATAGTCGAACATGCGGAACGGCGTGCCCGTCATCTCCTCCCGCACGCGGCTGACGATGATGTTGGGCGAGGTGCCGACCAGCGTCATCAATCCGCCGAGCAGCGAGGCGAAGGACATCGGCATCAGCAGCGCCGAGGGCGAGCCCTTCGACTTCTTCGCCATCTGGAACGCGGCGGGCATCAGCATCGCCAGTGCGCCGATGTTCTTGACCAGCGCGGAGGCGAACCCAACCGAGCCGCACAGCACCATCAGCTGCGACGGCAGCCGGGTGACGTGTTTCTGCACCAGCCGAAGCAGCCGCTCGATCACGCCCGATCGCTGGACCGCGCCGCTGATCACCAGCGCCGAGGCGACGATCACGACGAGATCGTCGGAGAAGCCGGTGAACGCGTCCGCGGGCTTCACGAGCCCGAGCGCGACGGCCGCGAGCAGCGCGATCACCGCGGTCACGTCGTAGCGGAACTTCCCCCAGATGAAGAGCAGCATCATGCCCGTCAGGACGCAGACGGACAGGATTTGCGGCGTGGTCATGCGAACGCGGTTCCCCCGGGACCTTTGATGATAAGGCAAACGCCCGACACGCGACGCGGGTGCCGTGTCAATAGTCGCGCGATACACGAAGGTTGGCGCTCTGCCGGCCGATCGTCGAAATCGACGACAGCAGCGAAAGCCAGCGGGTGACCCGGAACTCGACGTTGGTCGCCGAATAACCCTGCCCGTCGGTGACGATCTCGGCATAGAGCCGCCGCGTCAGATATTTACCCGCGGCGACCGACGTGCCCTGCCCGGTCTGCGGATCGGCGGGCAGGATGCGCAGGCGGTCCAGCCCGGTCGCGCGACGCACCGCATTGATCGGGTTGAGCCCGCCGTCGCCGTTCTGCAGCGCCGCCACCGCCGCCGCCAGCTGCAGCGCCTCGGGCGCCGACAGGTTGGTGATGGAGGTGCCGAACAACAGCCGCGACAAGAGCTCGTCCTGCGGCAGCGCAGGCGTGCTCGCAAAGTCGATCTCCGGCTTCAACGCCGTGCCCGTCACCCGGATGATGGCGTTGAGCCCTTCGGTATCCGCATCCGCGGCGATGTCGAGCGCGGGGTTGGCCGGCACCGATCCGTCGAAGCGGATGATGCCGCGCTGCAGCTCGAACTCACGCCCGGCGAACTCGACGTCGCCCTGCACCAGCGTGGCGCGGCCGGTGATCGCCGGATTGGTCGGCTCGCCGCGGATCTGCAGGTCGGCCGACCATTCGCTGGTGAGGCCGAGCCCGGTCACCGTCAGTCCCTTGCTGGCGCGTGCGTGCAGGTTCATCCGCCACGGCCGGCTGGGCGCATCGTCCTGCTCGTCGCCGCCGGGCAGGTTGATCTCGCGGACATTGATCCGCGGCAGCGGTGCGGAGGCCGCGGCGCGACCGAGCTGGTAGCGGCCTTCGTTCAGGCGCACGTCGCCGCCGATCACCCCGCCCGATCCGTCCGAGCGGATCGTGATCGGCCCGGTGACGGTAGCGGCAAGCGTATCGGTGTTGATCAGCCGCGCGCGCTGCGCGTCGATGTCGAGCGCGATGCCGAAGCCGCGCACCGCCGCCAGATCGAACGCGCCGGTGCCGCTCACCTGCCCCGAGCGGCCGTCGCTGGCGGTGAAGCGGTCGATCACCAGCCGCGACCCGCCGAAGCGGCCCTGCGCGTTGACCTGGGTGAGCACGGTGCCGGTCGCCCCGCTCTCGATCCGCGCGTTGGTGGCGCGCAGCGATCCGCGGATCTGCGGGTCGGCGAGCCGGCCGCTGACGTCGGCGCCGATCGCGAGCGGACCGGACAGGTCGAACAGCTCGATCCCGGTCATCCGCCACAGCGTGTCGGCGGGTCCGTCGTAGCGCAGCTGCGCAGCGAGCGGCGCGTTGGCGATGCGGCTCGCGAGTGTCCCGCCACTGCCGAGCGGCGACAGCCGCGCCTGCGCGCGGCCGATGATCTTGCCGCCGCTCGCCAGCAGCGCCCGCGCGCCGATCTTGTTCGAATCGAGCACCGCCGCCAGGCCGATGTCGATCGGACGCGAGGCGAGCACCAGTCCGGCGCGCGAGAGGCCGCGCACCGTCATGTTCACGCGCCCGCTCGGCACCCCGTCGCGCAGCGCATAGTCGAGCTTGCCCGAGGCGTTGCCGCTCAGCCCGAGGCCCGGATAGCCGATGTCGAGCACCGACAGCGGCATGCGCGTCAGTTCCAGCGCGACCTGGGTATCGCCGCCGCCGAACCGGCCCGACGCCTGCGCCTCGCCGCCCGCGAAGGTGAAGCGGGTCGGCGCGATCCGCCAGCCGCCGTCGGGGTCGCGGCGGATCACCGCCGGCGTCTCGAGCTTGAGCGGCCGGCCGTCGAGCGTACCCTGCGCCTGGACGCGATACTCGTCGGCGGTGACCTGGGTGATCGACTGGATGGCGAAGGCGCGCCCCTGCGATCCGGCGATCGAGGCGCGCACTTCGCCCTCGCCGCTGCGCAGCTTGGCGTTCGCGGCGAGCCGCGCGATCGACAGCGCCCCGCGCCGCAGGCCCTGCGCGGTGACGGTCGCGTCGACGGTGGTGCCGGCCGGGTCGAGCAGCACGCTCGCTTCCAGCCGGCCGGTGCGGACCCGCGCCGCGCCGCCGCCAAGCTGGGCGTTGCGGGCATCGGCGGCGATATCGATACGCTGCATGCCGTCCTGCGGCACGAAGCGAACCTCGCCGCTCAAGCCGCCACCGCCGAACGCCAGCCGCCCGTCGAACCCGTCCTCGACGATCGCGATCGCCCCGCTCGCACGGGTGCCGCTGACGTCGATCCGGTCGACGGCAATGCTGGCGGTCTGCCCCGCCGGCAGCAGGATCCTTCCCGCGCCGGTGAACGGTCCGAGCCGCGAGCCACCCTGCGCGGTGAAGGCGAAGCCCTCCGCCGTGGGATCGAGATGCGCGGTGACGTCGGCCAGCCCGAGCGTGTCGTTCGGCCGCTGGAACTTGAGGTCGAGCGTCGGCTTATCGATGCGTCCGTCGAGCACCAGCGTCAGCGGCCCGTAGGTGCGCTGCCGGCCCTGCCCCACGAAGCGGAAGGTGCCGTCGCGTCGCCGCATCCCGTTGCCGGTCAGCGTCAGACCCGGCGAGGTCAGCACGAGGTTGCGGAAGTAGAGCACCCCGTCGGTGCCGCGCTCCAGCCCGGTGGTGATGCGCGGCAGTCCTTCGGTGAGCGAGCGGAAGAAGCCGTTGTCGAGCCGCACCACCTGCGCCGCGCCGCGTCCGACGATGCGGGTGCCGCGGCCGTTCGGCCCCGGCACCGCCGTCAGGCGCGACTGGACGTCGACGATGCCGAGCCCCGGAATCAGGTAACGGCGCAGGCCGCCGGTCAGCCCCACCTCGTAGCGGCCGGTGCGCAGGTCGAGCACCAGCATGATCGTGCCGTTAAGCTTGTCCGACCGCAGCCGCAGGTTGCTGCCGGTCAGCGTCGTCGCGGTGACCTTGAGCGCGCCGTCTACCGACAAGTTGCGCAGGATGCCGCCAGCGACGTCGCCGACACCGGTCACGCGCTGGGCCGTGACGCGGATCGGCACGGTGATCGGCGCAGCGGACAGCCGCCCCTTGCCGCTGGCGCGCGCGCCTTCGAAGCCGGTATCGTCGAACGCCAGCCGATCGGCGGTGATGCGATAGTCGAAGCTCGCGGTGGCGAACGCCCCCTCCAGGATCGCGCGCAGCTCGATGTTGCGGCCGGTCATGTTGGGAAACAGCGCCGGCGGACGCAGCAGCCGCGCGCGCACCCGCACGTCGCGATAGGCGCTGAGCGCGAGGTCGAGCGCCCCTTCCGCGTCGAGGGTCAGCGCGGCCGAGCGCAGCCCCAGCCGCCCCTCCAGCCGCCGGTTGGCGAGAGTCGCGGCCCCCTCGACCCTGATGTTCGGCGACGACAGCCGCTGGAGCTTGCCCTTGAGCAACGACGCCGGCGCGAGCGTTCCGCCCAGCGTATAGGCGCCCGAGCGGTTGCCGAGCCGCAGGTCGATCACCCGGGCGTCCCCGGCGACGGCCAGCGCGCTCCCCTGCCACTGCCGCCACGTGCCGTCGCCGACGATGCGCAGCGAAAGCGACCGGCGGATCCCCGAAACCTGCGCCAGCACGCCGTCGGCACGGCCGACCGCGCGCGCGGCGACGTCGAAGCGGTCGCGATCCGGCTCGGCATCGAGGTGGATGCGCAGCAGGTCGCTACCGCCGACGCTCGCGTCGAGATCGACCAGCGCACGACCCGATCGAATGTCGGCGCGGCCCTTGACCTGGCCGACCCGCGCGACGCCGGTCACCGCAGGGGCGATCTCCAGCCGCTCGATCGAGAGCGCGCCGATGCGGATGTCGAACCCGGGCAGGATCGGGCCCTTGCGACCGGTCGGCCGCGGTTCCGGCAGCTTCGCGAGAACGGCGCGCGACACCGTCAGCGAGTCGATGTCGAGCCGGTTCGACAGCCAGGCGAAGGGGTTCCAGTCGAGGTGCGCCAGCGGCGCGCGGAAGACGAGCCCCTTGGGATCGTAGACGCGCACGTCGATCAGCCGCGCCTGCCCGTAGATCGATCCCTCGATCCGTCCGACGCGATAGCGCATGCCGTCGCTGGGCTGGAGCGCGGCGATGCGGTTGGCGATCAGGCGGTGCCCCGGCCCGGTGTCGAGCAGCAGCAGCAGCGCGGCGATCGTACCGAGCACCGCCAGCAGGATGGTGGCGACGCGACGCGGCCAGCGCCGGCGGCGGCGCACCACCACCGTCTCCTCCGCGGGCGGCTCCTCGCTCAAAACGCCTGCCCCAGCGAGACGTAGACGGCGACCTTGGCATCGCCCTTCTGCGGGTTGAGCGGCGTGCCGACGTCGACGCGGATCGGTCCGAAGCTCGAATAATAGCGCACGCCGAGGCCAGCGCCGTAGCGGAAGCCGGAGAAGTCGGGCAGCGTCGAGGTGTAGATGTTGCCGCCGTCGAGGAACGGCACCACGCCGAACACGCCGAAGGTGCGCACCCGCGCCTCCAGCGCGAATTCCGCGAGGCTGCGGCCGCCGATCGGATCGTTGTTCGGATCGCGCGGACCGATGTCCTGATAGCCGTAGCCGCGCACCGACGCGCCGCCGCCCGCATAGAAGCGCCGCGATGGCGCCACCGCGTCGCGCGGCGCGCCGAGGATCGAGCCGACCCGCACCCGCCCGGCGAGCACCACGCCGTCGCGGATGGGCCGATAGGCGCTCGCGTCGATCTGCGCACGAGTATAGCCGAACGCCTTGCCCGACAACGACAGCTCGGGGCTCAGCCGCCCGCCCAGCCGGAAGCCGCGGGACGGATTGAGCAGGTCGTCCGAGCCGTCGTAGTTGAGCGAGGTCGGCAGCGCGGCGATGAAATAGGTCCGCCGCCGCGGCTCGCCGGTGGAGACGATCACGTCGCGCTCGTCGGTCGCGACCAGTTCGGCGCCCAACGACCAGGTCCAGGTCTTCTGGAAGAAGATGTTGGTCTGGCGTTCCAGCGCGCCGGAGATCGAGAAGGTATCCGCCTCATAGGCGTCGCGTTCGAGGTGCGAGGCGGAGATCTGCCCGGTGAGCACCCGGTCGCGCCCGTGGAAGTTGTTGCGACGGAAAGTGAGCGCGCCGAGCTGCTCGCGGGTGCCGAGCACGCCGCGCACGGTGAGCCCGCCTTCGGGCGGGAACAGGTTGCGGTGCGTCCAGCTGAGTTCGGCGCGCGCGCCCTCGCCGGTGCCGTAGCCGAGCTCGCCGGCGATGGTGCGCGGCGGCGCGGGCTCCATCGCCACCGCCAAGTCGACGGTGCCCGGCGTCACCCCTTCGGTCTCGCGCACCCGCACCGAAGAGACGAGCCCGGTCTGGACGATCGCCCGGCGCAGGTCGTCCACCTCGGCCGCATCGTACGGGTCGCCCGGATCGAAGCGCGCGATTTCCTGGACGTGATCGCCGTCGAACACCCGCGCATCGGGGGTGGTGATGCGGCCGAAGCGGCGCTCGCCGCCCGGAGCCACCGGCAACTCCAGCGTCGCGGTGCGGGTGGCGTGGTCGACCACCACCACCGGCGGAGTCACCCGCGCGAACGGGAACCCCTCGCGGCCCACCGCGGTGCGTACCCGCTCCTCGCCCGCCGCGATCGCGTCGCCGTTGACCGGATCCTGCGCCGCGACGCCCAGCGCGGATTCGAGCGCCGGCGCCTTGGCGCCCGCATCGGCGACGCCGGGCAGCGTCACCTGGTCGAAGCGGTAGAGCGGCCCCGGCTCGGCACGCAGCGTGACGACCAGCTTGCCACCCTCGGTGTCGGTGGTGGTGCCGACATGGGCGTCGTAATAGCCCTCGTTGCGGAGCAGATCGACGAGCAGCGACGCATCCTCGCGCGCGCGGCGATCGATCTGCGCGGCGTTGGCAGGGCGCGATTCGTTGGTACGCAGCGTCGACAGCTCGTCGAAGCGCTGACGGAACAGGTCGCCGCCGATCCCCTCGATCCCGGTGACGCGATAGTCGTAGCGCCGCTCGACCGCGGCCAGATCGACGCTCGGGTCGGCCGCGACCGCCGCCTCGGCCGGATCGAGCGCCAGGTCGGGCCACTCGACGCCGATGTCGGGCATCGGCGCCAAGGGGGATGCCGGATCGAGCGAGGAAGCGGGAACGTCGGGCGTGGCGGGCTGGGCCGGCGTCTGCTGCGCGCGCGCGACTGCGGGCGCGAGTGCGGCGGTGCACCCGGCGGCAGCGAGCAGGACGAGCCGGCGGGAAGGCCACGACATGCCGATCCCCTAGCCCGAGTTCGCGCCGCTCGCCAATCGTTTAGGCGGCGGCGACCGTCACGCGTCGCACATGCCGGGCGCTTCGCTGCATCGCGGGGCTCCTGCGGCGGCTGGCGTCGCGGTGCGGCGCGTGGCACAGGCCGGCGATGCACCCGCGTTCCCCCCGCAGTTCCGCCGCCGGCGGCATCGCCATCGCGATCGGTGCCCTGGGCGGCGCGCTGGCCGGCGCCGCGCTCTACCATCAGCCGACGATCGGCCTGCTCGTCGGGGTCGCGGCCGGCATCGTGATCGCACTCGGCGTCTGGCTGGTCGATCGCCGTTGAGGCTCAGCGCAACCGGCGCGACATCCACACCACGCGGCCGACGATCTCCAGCCGATCGCCGACCGCCACCGCGATCGGCGGATAGTCGGGATTGTCGCTGACCAGCTCGACCGTCGCGCCGCGGCGCCGCAGCCGCTTGACCAGCAGCACGCCGTCGTGGCGCACCACCTGGATGCCCTCTCCGCCGCTTCGCGCACCGGTGTCGACGAGGATCGCGTCGCCGTCCGCCAGCGTCGGCAGCATCGAATCGCCGCGCACCGCGATCATCGACAGGGCCTCGGGCTTGGCGCCCAGCCCCCGCGCGAACGCCGCGTCTAGGCGAAGCGGCGCCGCCATTTCCTCGTCGACCAGCGTCCCCGGCCCGGCCGAGGCCGCGAGGTCGAGCCGCGGCACCGTCACGCTCGCCGCTACGGTCGGCCCGCCGAGCTGCACCTCCGCCACGCCGAAATAGCGCGCCAACTTCGCGCGGTCCTCCTCGTGCAGCAGCCGGGGGCTGCCGCGTTCGAGATACTGCTGGAGGTAGGCGGCGTTGCGCCCGAGCAGCCGCGACAGCCCTGCCAGGCTCTCGCCACGCTCGGCAACCAGGGCGGCGAGCGCCGCGCGCTGTTGGTCCGGTTCCACCATCACAGCCTACCCGTAGGAAACTTCCTAGACAAGTTGGATTTGGCAGAACAGAACCGGAACATGCTCAAGCGACTCGGGAGATTGCGAGGTGACCATTCTGCGGAAGATCGACGAGTTCCTGCGCGCCAGCGGGATGCCGCCGACGCTGTTCGGGCGGAACGCGGTGCACGACCCACGGCTGGTGCGAGACCTGCGCAACGGCCGCGAACCGCGGCCCGAAACGGTGGCGCGGATCGAGACCTATATCGCCGAGCAGGAGCACCGGGCATGAGCCGCGGCCCCGACGCCGCGACGCTGCTGACGCGCCGCCTGCAGATCGCCGCCGATGCCGCTGGTCAGGCGCTCACGATCGGCGACACCGTATCGGTGCCCTGGGCGAGCGCGACATTCTCGGGCGAACGTCATCGGCTGACGGTCTCCGGAAGCGGTCCGACGTTCGAGCACTGGCTGCAAAGCCTGCCCGAGGCGGACTTGCCGCTGCGCGGGCATCTGGTCGCCGATCTCGCGCTTCTGGCAGTCGCGGTGGACCACGACAGCGTGCGCGCGGACATCGAGGTTCTCACGGTCGAGGACCGCTGAGGTTCAGCCGGTCGCTGCCCAGTTGCGCAGCGAGGCAAGCGTCGCCTGGAGCGTGTCGTCGCGCGGGCCGCCGCGGGCCAGCCGCTGGAGCGCATCGCCCTGCTCGCGCCGCGCGAGGCCGCGCTCCAGCCGCGCGAGCAGGTCCTGGTTCGACGCCTCGTCGAGCGGTGGCGCCTCCTCGACCGGCGGCACGGCGAAGCCGGCGCGGATCTGGGGCACGAGCGGCGTCGCGGGACGCGCGTCGTCGCCGGCTTCCTCGATGCGGAACAGAGGCCGGACCGGCGGCGCGAGCGGCGCCGGCACCGCCTGCGGATCGAACGCCGCCATCGGCTGGTCGAGGTCCTGGGGCAACGGCTGCTCGACCGGCTCGATGGCGACGGCCGGCTTCGCGGCAGTGCCGTTCGCGGCCGTGACCTCAAGGAAGGGCGTGCCGAGATCGCGCATCGCCAGCACCGGCGCACGAGCCGGCGCGTCGGGGTGGGCATCGCCGCGTCGCAGCACCGGGATCGCGGCGACCTCGCGCGGCGTGGCAGCGCGGCGGCGACGGGGAAGCGGCACCACCACCGGCAGACGGCCGAACGCCAGCCGCCCGAGGCCCCACAGCACCGCGGCCGCCAAGCCGCCCAGCAGCAGCAGCAGCGCGATGCGGGCGGTCAGGCCCAGCGGCGGCTCGGCCGCGGCGAGCAGGCCGGGCAGTCCGCTGCTGCGCACCCCCGCCTCGATCCAGGCGGTCGGCAGCAGCAGCACGATCAGCGCGACCGCACCCCCGCCGCACACGGCGGCGGCACTGGCGGCGGAGACGATCAGGCGTCGGGGAGCGACCGTGGCGTTCATGATGCGTCCGTTGCAAAGCCTCTGACGAGCGCGTGATAGACAGGTTCGTAGCGCGAAACGTTTGACGACCAGTTACGCTCGCGCTCGACGAAGCGGCGGCCGCGATCGCGCATCGCGTCCCAGCCGCTGCGGTCGGCGAACAGCCCGGCGACGCGCTCGGCCAGCGCCCCCGGATCGTCGGCCGGGAACAGCGTGCCGGTATCGCCGTCGCGGATCAACTCGCGATGGCCGCCGACGTCCGACGCCGCGACCAGCCGCCGCTGCGCCATCGCCTCCAGCGGCTTGAGCGGAGTGACGAGGTCGGTCAGCCGCATATGCTTGCGCGGATACACCAGCACGTCGACGAGCCCGTAATAGCGCTCGACCGCCTCGTGCGGCACGCGGCCGACGAAGCGGATCGCCCCGGCCGCTGGCGATGCCGCCGCCTGCGCCCGAAGCGCCGTCTCCATCGGCCCCCCGCCGACCAGCAGCAGCTTGAGCCGCGGGCGCCGGGCGACGAGCGCCGGCATCGCCGCGATCAGGTCGTCGAGCCCCTCATAGTCGTAGAAGCTGCCGATGAAGCCGATCGTCTCGGCATCTGCCACGTCCAACTCGCGTGCCAGCGCCGGATCGGCGGGCGGCGGCGCGCCGAACAGCGTCATGTCGACGCCGTTGGGCGAGACGAAGATCTTCCCCGGATCGATCCCGCGTGCGACGAGGTCGCCGCGAAGCCCCTCGCAGATCACCGCCACCGCATCGGCGCGGCGGACGAGCCAGGTCTCCAGCGCGCGGGTGGCGCGGTAGCGCGGCGATCCCTCGCGCCCGGTGCCGTTTCCGACCGCGGCGTCTTCCCAGAAGGCGCGGACCTCGTAGACTAGCGGCAGCCTGCGCCGGCGCGCGACGACCAGCGCCGCCAGACCGTCGAGCAGCGGCGAGTGCGCGTGCAGCACGTCCGGACGGAACTCGTCGGCCACCTGCTCCACCCGCCGGGCGAGTGCCGCCACCTCACGCAGTTCGCCGAGCGGCGCCCGCGCCGGGCGAGGCGGCACGGTGCGGAAGAAGTCGAGCCCGTCGACCCCCTCGGCCGCCGCGCCGGTCGCGCCCTGCCGCGCTCCGGTGACGCCCGCAACCGTCCAGCCGCGGGCGATCTGCGCCTTCAGGATCGCACGGGTGCGGAACGTGTACCCGCTGTGCAGCGGCAGGCTATGGTCGAGGACGTGCAGAATGCGCATGACTGGTGTCCTGCCTTCAAAGCATTTAACGCTGCGTCAACCGTCCTCGTGCAGGGAGGTGGCCGGAAACGGTAAGGAAGCGGGACGATGATCGATAATTTCTCGCTCGCGCTGTCGCACGGGCTGATGCTGCTGGCGGCTTGGCTGATGCTGCGGCGTCCCGATCTCGACCGGGAATCGCCCTCCGATCCGGAAACCAAGCCACGGCGCCGGAATCGCTTCGGTGCGTGATCTCGCCTTCGTCGGCTTCCTGGCGGCGCTGTTCGCGTTCGGCGCGCGGCGGCCGTTCCTGTTCGTGCTCGCCTATGTCTATATCGACATCGTCTCGCCGCAGCGGCTGACCTATCTGCTGCTCAACTCGGTGCCGATCTCGTTGGTGGCCGCGGCGCTCGCGGTCGGCGCCTGGATCGTTGCCGACGACAAGCGCGGCGTCCGCGTCGCGCCGCGCCAGTTCCTGCTGCTGCTGCTGCTCGCATGGTGCGGCTACACCACGCTCAACGCCGACTTCGCGGTCGAGGCGCTCGAGAAATGGGACTGGGTATGGAAGGCGCTGGCGTTCGCGGTCTTCCTGCCGCTGACGCTGCGCACCCGCCTGCGCATCGAGGCGTTGCTGCTGTTCATGCTGCTGTCCGCCTCGTCGATCATCGTCGTCGGCGGGATCAAGACGCTGGTCACCGGCGGCGGTTACGGCGAACTCAACCTGATGGTTTCGAACAACGCCGGGCTGTACGAGAGCAGCACCATCTCGACGGTCGCCGTGGCGATCGTGCCGATCCTGCTGTGGTTCACCCGCCACGGCACGATCTTCCCACCGGACTGGCGGGTGAAGACCTATTGTTACGCGCTCAGCTTCGCCTGCCTGCTGATCCCGGTCGGCACCTCGGCGCGCACCGGACTGCTGTGCATCGGACTGCTCGCGGTGCTAATGCTGCGCGAGGTCAAGCGCCGGCTGCTCTACCTTTCGACGCTCGGCGCCGCGGCACTGCTTGCTGTCCCCCTCCTCCCGTCCGCCTTCACCGAGCGGATGGACACGATCCGCACCTATCAGGCCGATGCCTCTGCTTCGACCCGGATCGCCGTGTGGCAGTGGACGCTTGATTATGTAAAGGAACACCCTTGGGGTGGCGGGTTCGAAGCGTACCGCCAGAACCATATCCGCTACGACAAGGTCGCCGTCGTCGGCGATAACAATAACGCAACTATCGAACGTTCGCTCGAAGTCGATAAGGCACGCGCCTATCACAGCGCTTATTTCGAGATGTTGGGCGAGCAGGGCTATTTCGGGCTAGCGCTCTGGCTGATGATCCACCTATCGGGCGTCTTCCGCATGGAGGTGCTGCGCCGCCGCTATGCTAAGGCTGGGCCGGCGCTTGGCTGGGCGGCGCCTCTCGCCACCTCGCTCCAGCATGCGCATCTGATCTACCTGCTCGGCGCAGCGTTCGTTGGGATTGCGCTCAACCCTTTCACCTTCATGCTCCTAGGTACGCAAATGGGACTTGATCTCTATCTCGGCGGTAAGCGCATTGAGGAACGCTGGCGTCCGATCAAAAGCAGCCTAGACGGCTGCTCAGCACGGCCATCGGTGGCGCAGAGCTAAACGTCGTGGGGGGACTGTTTCTCACGCGTAGCCACGACCGCGAATTTTGCGAGAAAGCGCTGGCAGGCGCGCGTGCTCAGGCGATCCGCACTGGAATTGGCACAGTCAGTGCGCACGCCTTTCCCGGATGGTCGCTGCTTCACTTTGCCTCGGGTCAGAGCGAATCGGCGGGGCTGCTGGTCGAGGGTGACGATCTCGTCGCCGTCGCAGGCACGCTGGTGTTCGACGGCCGGATCGGCCCGCCCGCCCTCGCCGCGTTCCTGCGCGAGACGCCGCTGCCACAGCTCGATTGGTCGCGGATCGGCGGAGAGTTCGTCGCCCTGGTGCGCCGCGGCGGTCGCAACTTCATATTCGCCGATTACTTCGCTGCTTTCCAGCTGTTCCACGACGAGGAGCAGCGACTCTTCTCCACTTCGCTGCTCGCCGCGGTACAGGCGCTACCGAGCGTCCGCTTCGACGCACAGGGCGTCTACGAGCATGCCTTCAACGTCGTTCCGATCGGCGACGACACCGTTTTCGCCGAGCTGAAAACGCTGGGGCCGAAGTACTTGATCGAGCTAGCTCCGGACGGCGCAAAGCGTCATCCGCTGACCAAGCCAATGCCGCTCGCGCCCGTCCGGCAGCCTGTGACCGAGCGTCTCGCAGAGCACGCCGAGCGACTCCGCGCTGCGGTCGCGCCCCATGTCGCCAGCTTCGGCGACCGTATTCAGTGCCCGCTGTCAGGAGGGATCGATTCGCGGCTGCTGCTCGCGGCGCTGCGCGCGGCCGGCGCAACGCCGTCGCTCTATGTCTACGGCCCGGCAAGCACCGCCGACGTCCGGATCGCCCGCGCGATCGGCGCGGCAGAGGGATCGGAGGTCGCGTGGATAGACAAGCAGGCCGCCGGGATCAGCCCGGATGCTTTTCCCGATCAAGTCAAGGCGAACTTCCACCGCTTCGACGCGCTGCCGACCTACGGCAACATCTTCGATAACGGCGGCCATGCCGCGGCGCAGGTGGCGCGCCATGCCGGAGGCGCGCTTGCCGCCTCAGGTGGCTGCGGCGAAGTCTACCGCGACTTCTTCCTGCTGCCGGACCGGCCGCTCAGCGCCCGAACTCTCGCCCGCAGTTTCTTCGCGCGCTTCACCCCCGGTGACGCAACCGCAGAGTTCGACGGGCGTGCATTCCTCACGCGCATCGCCGACAAGGTTGCCGATGCGCTCGACCTGCCCGACGCGGCCGCTCGCATGCCGCGAACGCAGGCCGAACAGGCTTATCCGCGCGTGCGCTGCCGTGCCTTGTTCGGGCGTGAGATCAGCCTGGAGGCGCAGCACGGCGCCTATCTGATGCCGTTCCTCGATCACCGGCTCGTCGCCTCGGCACTAACCCTGCCGATGGCAACCAAGTACGCTGGCAAATTCGAAGCGCAGTTGCTTGCCGCGATCGATCCCGTGCTCGCCCGTTACCCGTCCGCCTACGGGCACAACTTCGCCGGGCCGCCGAGCCGGCGCCACCGCTTCAATGAATGGTCGTCGCGCATCCGCCCAACCTGGCTGCGGCAGCGCAGCTACGCGATCCAGCGCCACTTGCGGCCGATGCGCGACGAGCACGGCGGGCTGCTCTCGCCGGAGTACATGCACCGAGTGATTGATCCCGACTTTCCGGCTATGCGACGCTACTTCGCTATGGACCGCATCACCGATTCCGGGATGTGGCGACGGATCGCCTGCCTCGAGTATCTCGCCGGCCAACTAGGTATGCGGCTGCGCAGTTGAGCCTCAATGGTCCTCGTAGGGGGTGATCCGCTCGCCGAGCTGGTTGTTGCGCACCACCACCTTGTCGGCCGTCCAGTTGCCGACGAACGCCGTCTTCCACTGAAACGCCGGCGCCAGCCAGGCGCGGTTGTTCTCGATCACCAGGCCGTTGGACGGGTTCTGCGCCCCTTCCGGCGCGACGGTGATCAAGGTCGAGTGATTCTCCTTGTTGCCGCCCACCGCGAAGCTGTTGCCGGAAATCTGGCCGACCGCGCCGTTCGAGAGGTCGATCATGTAGTTGGTCGACTGCCCGGCGGTGTCGTCGAAGCTGTTGTCGACGATGGTGACGTGCGGCGCGCGGCTCTTGAGGTAGTGGCCGCCGGTACCGCGCTCGAAGCGCGAGCGCATGACCTTCAGCGCGCCATATTCGCCGACATAGATGCCGTGTGCGCCGTTGCCGGTCGGGTCCTTGCCGAGCCCCGCGAAGGTCGAGCGATCGACGGTGATCGTCGAGTTGGGATCCGCCGCCGACAGGATGCCCGACTGGTTGTCGATGAAGCGGCTGTTGCTGACGATCAGGTCGCCCTTTTCGATACGGATGCCCGCACCGTTGCCGTCGGGCACCAGCAAATGGGTGAACACCAGCCCGTCGACACGCGCCCGCGTGCCGCGCAGCACCAGCGCCGCCTTGTCCTCGCAGGTCCGGCGGTCGAAGATCGCGTTGCCGGGCTCGACCGCGACATAGGCGATGCTTCCGGCACCCTGGACCGCACAGTCGCGGTAGGTTCCCGGTGCGATGCGGATCGTGCCGCTTCCCTCCCCGATCGCGTCCACCGCCTGCTGCAGGAGGCGGAAGCTCTGCCCCGTCTCCGCGACGGTGAAGGGGCCGCCCGACTGCGCGGCGAGGGGTGCCGCCAGGGTCGCGGCGAGCAGCGGAAGGAAAAGGGCGGAAGGACGCATGCTCGATCCTCAGTGGGACGGCCCGGCGCCGCCTCCGCCCGCGTACCAGAACGGGACGGCGGAGGCAGCCACCTGCCCCGCCGCCCTGTGCCAATCCGGGTCAGTCCTCGTCGTCGTCCCCCAGGTCGCTTTCCAGCGCCTCGATCAGCGCGCGGCTGAACGCGGGGATGTCGTCGGGCTTGCGGCTGGTGATGAGGTTGTCGTCGACCACCACCTGCTCGTCGACCACCTCGGCGCCGGCATTCTCCAGGTCGGTGCGGACCGAGGGCCAGCTGGTGACGCGCCGCCCGTCGACCACGTCGGCCTCGACCAGCAGCCACGGCGCATGGCAGATCGCCGCGACGATCTTGCCGTCGTCCATGAACTCGCCGACGATCTCGACCGCGCGCTCCTGCATGCGCATCTTGTCCGGGTTCGCGACGCCGCCGGGAAGCAGCAGCGCGTCATACGCGTCGACGTCGACGTCGCCGAGGGCGAGGTCCGGGGTGATCGTCCGCCCCTTCTCGCTGTCGTGAACCACGCCCTGGATCGGATCGGTCTTGATCGACGCCAGGGTCACCGTCGCGCCCGCATCGATCAGCGCCTGACGCGGATCGAACAGCTCCGACTCCTCGAAGCCGTCCGCCGCCAGGATCAGCACGCGCGCATCGCCAAGGTCTGCCACTCGAAATCTCCTATCCTCTTGGGAACACGCGTCTTCGAACCAGCCGGCGCCGGCCCGGTTCCGGAACGAAGCGACGAGCCGCGCATTGGAAGCGACGTTCGAGAGGATGAAGATGCACGGCGGGGAAATTCAGTTCGTCGATCAGGCCCAACCCGGGATCACGCGCCGCAAGATGCGCCACGGCTGGGGATATTACGCGCCCGGTGGCGACCGCATCACCGACCGCGACGAGATCGACCGGCTGAATGCGATCGGCCTTCCCCCCGCCTATCGCGACGCCTGGTACGCGCCCGACCCCAGCGGCCATATCCAGGCGATCGGCTGGGACGAACGCGGCCGCAAGCAATATCGCTACCACACCGCCTTCCGCGAAGCGCGCGAGGCGGAGAAGTACGACCGCTGCGTCCAGTTCGGCCATCTGCTCCCCAAGCTCCGCGCCAAGGTGGAGGCAGACCTGCGCCACCGCCGGCTCGACAAGGATCGCGCGGTCGCGGCGGTAGTGCGGCTGCTCGACCTGGGGCGCGTCCGCGTCGGCAACGAGGGCTATGCCAAGGAGAACAAGAGCTTCGGCGCGACGACGCTGCGCAAGCGCCACGCGAAGCTCAAGGGCGACCGGCTCAAGCTGCAGTATCGCGCCAAGTCGGGCAAGATGCGGCTGCTGACCGTCACCGACCGCTCGCTGAGCCGTTTCGTCAAGCGCTGCCAGGATCTGCCCGGCCAGCATCTGTTCCGCTGGATCGACGCGGAGGGAGAAACGCACCCGGTCACCTCGACCGACGTCAACTGCTACATCCGTGAGGCGATGGGCGCGGACTTCACCGCCAAGCATTTCCGCACCTGGGGCGCGAGCGTGCTCGCGTTCGACACGCTGGCGCAGGCGCCGCACGACATCAGCCTCAAGACGATGCTCGGGCCGGTGGTCGATGCGCTGGGCAACACGCCGGCGATCGCGCGCAAGTCCTACGTTCACCCGCGCCTCATCGATCTGGTGAAGGATGGGCAGACCGCGTTTCGCGAGACGCTGCGGCTGCCGCGCTCGACGCGCCACCTCAGCCGTGCCGAGCGCGGGCTGGTCGCCTTCCTCGAAGCAGCGGTCGAAGAAGAGGTGAAGGCGTCGGCGCCGACGCGCAAGGCGGCCTGATCCCGCGCGCAGTCGCGCTCCTTTTTCGTCTTCGGCTCGTCTTTCGCTGCGGCTGTGACCGCTTCGGCACGGCTGCAGGCTTGCTTTGCGGCACCTGCTTGTCCAGCATGACGAGGTCCGGCGCGGGGGCGCCGGCCGAGGGGGAGAGCAGATGACGAAGGGACGTTGGGCCTCCGGTCGAGTCGCGACCGTGGGGAGCGTGGTGGCGTTGGCCGCCGTGGCGATGGGCGGCTGGGCCGAGCCGGTACGAAGCGCCGCACCGCCGCAGGCCGCAGCCAAGCCGGCGAACGCCCCGGCAGCCAAGCCGGGAAGCCGCCGTCCCATCCAGGATTTCGCAACGCTGCCGACGCTGCAGGGACCCGCGCTGTCGCCCGACGGCAAGGCCTTTGCCGGGCGGATCGCGATCAACGGCACGCTCTATCTCGCCATCGTTCCGCTGGAGGGCGGCAAGCCGCGCATCGTCGGACTGGGCGACGCCGACCTCAACTGGTGGCGCTGGGTCAACGACGACTGGCTCGTCATCGGCGTCGGCAAGACCGACCAGGTCGAAGGCAACGAGTGGTACATCAGCCGCGCCGTGTCGGTGAGCGCCGATGCGAGCAAGGTCCAAGTCCTCGCGCGGGACGCCGCGCAGAGCGGCGACAACCTGCTGTGGGCTGCGAACGACGGCACGCCGCGCATCCTCCTCGGCTACCAGACCTCGATCTACAGCAACCTGCCCGGCTTCTGGCCGCGGGTCGACCTGTTCGATCTCTCCACCGGCCGCCGCACCCGCGTCATGGACGGTCAGAACGGGGTGATGCGCTGGTTCGCCGATGGCAAGGGCGCGGTACGGATGGGGATCGGTCGCTCGGAAGACGGGCGCAAGACGCGGCTGCTCTATCGCCCCGGCGATCGCGGCCGCTTCCGCACCGTCGACCGCAACGACGACGGCGACATGACCGTCCCGGCGCTGTTCCTCGACGATCCGGCCAAGGCGCTGACGATCACGGACGACGAGAACGGCTTCAGCGCGCTCTACGACTTCGACCTGACGACGATGACGCGCGGCAAGCAGATCGCGGCGAGCAAGGGGTTCGACCTCGCCGGGCTGATCTCCGACGCGGACGAAAGCCGCCTGCTCGGCGTCGAGGTGCAGGGCGACCGTCCCGAGCAGCAGTGGCTCGACCCGGAACTCACCGCCCTCGCCAAGACGCTGTCGGCACGCGTGCAGGGCGGTAGCACGCGGCTCGTCTCGTTCAGTCGCGACCGTTCGCGGGCCATCCTGTTCGTCGGTGGCGCCGACGCGCCGGGGGCCTACTATCTCTACGACAAGGCCACCGACTCGTTCGCCGAACTCGGTTCGATCAACACCAGCATCGGCATGAAGCGGCTGCATCCGGTGCGCACGCTCCGCTACAAGGCGCGCGACGGGCTGGAGATCGCCGCGGTGCTGACGCTGCCGCGCGGGGCCGCGCGCGACCTGCCGCTGATCGTGCTGCCGCACGGCGGCCCCTTCGCGCGCGACATCGAGGAGTGGGACTGGTGGACCCAGTTCCTCGCCGATCGCGGCTATGCGGTGGTGCAGCCCAACTATCGCGGCTCCTCGGGCTACGGCACGCCCTTCAGCGAAAAGGGCGAGGGCCAATGGGGTCTCGCGATGCAAGACGACCTCAACGACGCCGTCGCCGAACTGGCCAAGCAGGGCATCGCCGATCCCAAGCGGGTGTGCATGGTCGGCGCGTCCTACGGCGGCTATGCGGCGCTGCGCGCGGCAGAGCGCGATCCCAAGCTCTTCCGCTGTGCGGTGTCGTTCGCGGGCGTGTCCGATCTCAACGCGATGCGCCGCTACGACGGCCGCTTCCTGTTCTCGGGCGTGCGCAGCGATTGGCTGAAGAAGCAGGCGCCGGACCTGGCGGCGGTGTCGCCGCTCAACGATCCGGAGGGCTTCGGCATTCCCGTGCTGCTCGTCCACGGCGTCAAGGACCGGGTGGTGCCGGTCAAGCAATCGCGCATGATGGCGCAGCGGCTGCAGCGCGCCGGCAAGCCGGTCGACTATCTCGAGCAGCCGCTCGCCGACCACCATTTCTCGCGCGAGCAGGATCGGCTGGAATTCCTCCAGGCGCTCGAGACGTTCCTCGCCAAGCACAATCCGGCGTGATCTGACGCCGATCGCGGCGCGGCGGGAAACCGTCGCGCCCGCGCCTCGTTGTCCCGGGTGAACCGATCCAAGGAGGATGACGATGCCGGACAAGAGCCCGAAGGAAATCCGCGAGCAGATGTGGAAGGCGATGGCCGCCAGCCCGTTCGTGATGCTGGGCACGACCACCGACCGCGAGCACTTCGAGCCGATGTACGCGGTGCTGGACGAGGACGCGGACAGCGAGTTCTGGTTCTACACCAAGAAGGACAACCGCGCAGCCGGCGGCGGTCCGGCGACCGTGCAGTTCGTATCGAAGGGCCACGACCTCTACGCCTCGCTGCGCGGAACGCTGACCGAGGAGCGCGACCCGGCGGTGATCGACCGCTACTGGAGCAACCAGGTCGAGGCCTGGTACGAGCAGGGCCGCCAGGACCCCAACCTGCTGATGCTGCGCTTCGAGCTCGCCGACGCGGAGGTCTGGGAGACGGACTCGAGCCTCACCGGCAAGCTCAAGATGCTGACCGGCAACACCATCTACGACGAGGAAGCCGGCAGCCACACGCGCGTGACGCTGTAAGCCAGCACGAATGACGACCCCGGCCCCGGCGATGTCCAGGGCCGGGGTTCCCCGGTCGCTACTTCGGCAGGCGGTAGCGGAACGTGTAGAAGTGCTTTCCGTCGCGGATGTCGATCGCCATCGTGCCGGTGATCCCGGAAAGCTGGCCGGTGCCGGAATCCGGCACCACCGTCACGCTGAGGGTGGGCGCCCCGCGATCCATCGTTCCACTATGCTGGAGCACGAAGCTGCCGTCGCGTCCATCGAGCGTGCCGGTCACGCGCTCCATCGCGACATAGCCGGCCGAGCCCGGCGTGTCGGTCTGCACCGCCAGCATCTCGCCGGCGCCGGTCGCCTCCAGCGGACCGTGAAAGGTCTTCGCCAGGGTCATGCGTGCGGTCGGCGCATCGGCCCCGCTCGCCGGGGTGACCGTCACGTCGAAGGCGCCCCGCGCCTCGGTTTCCGTCATCGGATGCCCCTTCCCGTTCGGCGCCTTCCACGTGGCCGCGCCGCTCCCGGTCGCGAGCAATGCCGAACAGGCGAGCCAAAGCGGCAGCGTGCGTTTCATCCTAGCACTGTGCGCCTACACGATACGGCCGACAAGCGGGCTTTCACCCGCCGTGACTCGCCATCCATTCCTCCAGCACCGGCGCCACCCGGCCGCGCCACTTGGAACCGTGGAAGATGCCGTAGTGGCCGACGCCCTCGGCCATGTAGTAGCGCTTCTTGTCCTCGGGCAGCGCGGTGGCGAGCGTCAGCGCCGCCTTCGTCTGGCCCAGCCCCGAAATGTCGTCGCGTTCCCCCTCGATCGCGAGCAGCGCGGTGTCGGTGATCGACTGGGCAACGACCGGCTGTCCGCGGTGGGTCATCGTGCCGTTGGGCAGCGCATGCGTCTGGAACACCAGCTCGATCGTCTGGAGATAGAATTCCGCGGTCATGTCGCAGACCGAGCGGTATTCGTCGTAGAAGTCCTTGGTCGCGGTTGCGCTGTCGCCGTCACCCTCGACGAGATGCTTGAACATCTCCCAGTGCGAAATCAGGTGGTTGCCCAGGTTCATCGTCATGAACCCGGCGAGCTGCAGGAAGCCCGGGTACACCCGCCGTCCCGCGCCCGGATAGGTCATCGGCACGGTGGCGATGACGTTCTGTTCGAACCAGGCGTGCGGCCGCTCGGTGGCGAGCGTGTTGACCGCGGTCGGCGCCTCGCGCGTGTCGATCGGCCCGCCCATCATCGTCAGCGTGTACGGCCGGCTCGGGTGCCGCTCGCGGCCCATCGTCGCGGTGGCGGCATAGGCGGGCACCGACGGCTGGCACACCGCCAGCACGTGCGCGCGCGGATCGCCCTCGGCCCCGATCTCGGCCAGGAAGTCGATCAGATAGTCGATATAGTCGTCCAGGTCGAAGCGCCCCGCCGCCATCGGCACCAGCTTCGCGTCGCGCCAGTCGGTGATGTAGACGTCGGCGGAAGTCAGCATCCGCCGCACGGTGTCGCGCAGCAGCGTTGCGTAATGCCCGGACATCGGCGCGACGATCAGCAGCTTGGGACCGCCGGTCACGCCTTCGCGCACGAAATGCTTGAGCTGACCAAAGGGTTTGCGCGCGACGATCTCCTCGCGCACCGCCACTTCCTTACCGTCGACGACGGTGTGGGTAATGCCGAAAGCCGGCTTGCCGCGGGGCGCCGCCGCATGGGCGAACACCTCCAGCGCCGAGGCGAGCACCGGACCGCCGCCGAAGTAGGAAAAGGGGTTTGCCGGATTCTGGAGCAGGCCCGCGCTGAAATTCGCCATCGCACTGGCACCGGCCAGCATCGACCGGTGAAACTCATAGGTATCGTACAGCATCAACAACCCGTCCCTCGTCCGCGCGCCCGCGCGGGACGACACTTCTTCTTCAAATATAGAGCGCTCGCGCGCCGCCGCAAAGGTTGCGACTTGGCAGCGGGAAACGCGCATCGTCGCACGGAGGTTTCGCCGCGCGGCGGTTCGCGCTAGGCGGACGGCATGGCTCTTCGTCCTTCGCATCGTGCCGCTCCGGCCGAGCCGACCACGCGCATGCTGCCCGCGCTCAAGCTCGTGTGGCGCTTCACGATCCGCTACAAGCTGCAACTCGCCGCAGCGCTGGTGTCGCTGCTGATCGCGGCGCTCGCCACGCTGTGGATCCCGCGTACCTTCCAGAAGGTGGTCGACAACGGCTTCGCCGCGGGTGCCGATCCATCGAACATCGGCGGCTATTTCGAAGGGCTGCTGTTCGTCGTGCTCGCGCTGGCGTTCGCGACAGCCGGGCGCTTCTACTTCGTGTCTTGGCTGGGCGAGCGCACGGTGGCCGACATGCGCGCGGCGGTGCACCGCAACCTGCTGCGCATGCCACCGCGCTGGTTCGAGGAGAACCGCCCGTCGGAGATCGCCTCGCGCCTCACCGCCGATACCGCCATCGTCGAACAGATCGTCGGTACCACCGTGTCGACGGCGCTCCGCAACCTGCTGATCGGGATCGGCGGAGTGATCTACCTGTTCGCGCTCGCGCCCAAGCTCGCCGCCTATCTCATCATCGGCATCCCGCTGGTGGTGACGCCGATCATCTGGCTGGGCTCGCGCGTCCGCAAGCTGTCGCGCTCCAGCCAGGACCGGATCGCCGACATCGGCGCGATCGCCTCCGAAACGCTCGGCGCGATGAAGATCGTCCAGGCCTTCGGACAGGAGACGCGCGAGGCTGTGCGATTCCAGACCGCCGTCGAGGAAGGCTTCGGCGTCGCCCGCCGCCGCTTCGGCACGCGCGCGATCATGACGGCGATGGTGATCGGGCTGCTGTTCGGCGCGATCACGCTGATCCTGTGGGATGCGGTGAGCGACGTCGCGTCCGGACGCACGACCGGCGGCGCGCTCACCGCCTTCGTCATCACCGCCGCGCTCGTCACCGGATCGTTCGGGGCGCTGACCGAAGTCTATGGCGACCTGCTGCGCGCATCGGGCGCCGCCGGCCGGCTAGGCGAACTGCTGGCCCAGGAGCCGGAGATCCGCGCCCCCGCTAGCCCGGTGGCGCTGCCGCAGCCACCGCGTGGCGCGCTGGCGTTCGATCATGTAGACTTCCGCTACCCCACCCGCCCCGACGTCGCCGCGCTCAGCGACTTCTCGCTCGACGTGGCACCGGGCGAGACGGTGGCGGTGGTCGGGCCCTCGGGTGCCGGCAAGTCGACGCTGTTCCAGTTGCTCCAGCGCTTCTACGACCCCGCCGCAGGCACGGTGGCGGTCGACGGGGTCAACGTGCGCGAGGCCGATCCGGCCGACGTACGCGCGCGCATCGCGATGGTGCCGCAGGAGACGGTCATCTTCGGCGCCTCGGCGCGCGACAACCTGCGCTACGGCCGCTGGGACGCGAGCGACGACGCGATCTGGGCCGCGGCCGACGCCGCCAACGCCAGCGAGTTCCTGCGCGCACTGCCGGACGGGCTCGACACGTTTCTGGGCGAAGGCGGCGCGCGGCTGTCGGGGGGCCAGCGTCAGCGCATCGCCATCGCCCGCGCACTGCTGCGCGACAGCCCGATCCTGCTGCTCGACGAGGCGACCTCCGCCCTCGACGCCGAAAGCGAGCGGCTGGTCCAGGACGCGCTCGAGCGGCTGATGGCCAACCGCACCACGCTGGTGATCGCCCACCGCCTCGCGACCGTGCGCGCCGCCGGCCGGATCGTGGTAATGGATGAGGGCCGCATCGTCGAAACCGGCACCCACGCGCAGCTCAACGCCGCCGGGGGTCTCTACGCACGGCTGGCGGCGCTCCAGTTCAGCCAGGTGGGTTGAGCATCGGCAAAAACGGGCAGACCGTTCGACTTGGCTCGGCGGGCTGCGTCTTTGCACTTTTACGGCGACCGTCTTCACGATAGTTTCGCCCCAACTCAAGGAAGGGCGTAACGATGCGGGCGATGATTTCAGCGGTGCTTCTGGCGGCGGCAGCGAGCGGCGTGGCGATGGCGCAGGACACGCCCGCCGATCCGGCCAGCGGCAAGAAGGGCGGAGCGTCCACCGAGAAGAAGGTCTGCCGTCGCACCCAGACTACCGGCAGCATCCTCGCCGGCAAACCGATCTGCCACACCAAGGCCGAATGGGCGCAGATCGACAACGCCAGCCAGGAGGGCGTCGATCAGTTCCGACGCGCGGCCGCCAACCGCTGACAGGGATCAGTGCAGCCTGGGCAGGCGGTGACGACACGACGCCAGGCGATCGCTAGTCCCTCTCGTCGCGCGCGGGGCAGGCCGCGCGGGTGAGGGCGTAGCGCGCAAAAGGCTGTTCCTTTCCCGCCGCATCGCGGGCGACGATTTCCCAGCCGAGTTCATCGCCGTTCGCGCGCCAGCGATTGACGAAGGTCGCGTCGCCGTAGCGATAGCCGATGTCGAACCCACCGGGGCGCACGGTGCCGCTGCCGGTCGCGGTCATGGTGCCACCGAAGCTGTCGGACCAGAAGCCGGTCACCGCCGCGGCATCCTTGCCGCCGCCCAGCAGCAGATGCGCGGCATAGCGATCATCGGGGTCGGCAGTGGCGACGCTGTCGGCGTCGACCGCGATCATCGCTCCCAGCACGACCGGGTGAACGACAAGCACGATCGTCACCGGCTTGTCCATCACCGTACCCGTCCCGCGCCAGCAGCCCTCCAGCCGCCGCACGTTCTCCGGCACCGGCGTCGACTCCTCGGCCCCGACCGGCGCCGCTGCCAGCAACGCCATCGCCCACAGCACCTGCTTCATCGCCTTCCCCCCGAACTGCCCCGGTGGAAGTCTGACGGCCGCCGAGACCGCAGGCAAGCGGCTAGCGCTTGCGCCCCTGATGGCGAATGTTGCCGGGGCGGCCGCGACGCTTAAGCACGCGGGGCGGGCGGCGGCCGGGCTCGCGATTGCCCTCAGGCGTCGCGCCCGCGGAGCCCTTGCCGTCGACCAGCTCGAAGCGCAGCGCGCCCGATACCGGGTTCGCTTCCACAAGCCGCAGCGGCAGCCGCTGCCCCAGCGTGAACTCCTCGCCGCTATGGTCGCCGACCAGCCGCTGGCCCTTCTCGTCGTAACGGAAATACTCGCGGCCCAGGTCGCGCGCCGGCACCAGCCCATCGCCGCCGATGCCGTCGACCGTCGCGAAGAAGCCGAAGCTCTGCACGCCGGTGATGCGCGCGTCCATCACGCTGCCGACATGCTCCGACAGGTACGCCGCGACATAGCGGTCGACGGTCTCGCGCTCCGCCTCCATCGCCCGGCGTTCGAGCGCGCTGATCGCCTGGCCGATGCGGTCCATGCTCGCATCGTCCTCGGCGACGCCGCCCGGCCCCAGCGCATAGGCGGCGACAAGCGCGCGATGCACCACCAGGTCGGCATAGCGGCGGATCGGCGAGGTGAAGTGCGCATAGCTGCCGAGCGACAGCCCGAAGTGGCCGTGGTTGGCGGGCCCGTAATAGGCCTGCGTCTGCGAACGCAGGACCTGCTCCATCACCTGCGGGCGGAACGCCGCCTCCCCCACTCGGTCGAGGATGCGGTTGAAGGTGGCGGGCTTCACGACCTGTCCCAGCGCGAACGGGATGTCGAACGTCTCGAGATAGTCCTTGAGCGCGACCAGCTTCTCGCGGCTCGGCGGCTCGTGGATGCGATACATGACCGGCGCCTTCTTCGCCTCCAGCGCCTTGGCCGCCGCGACGTTGGCGGCGATCATATACTCCTCGATCAGCTTGTGCGCATCGAGCCGCTCGCGCGGCGCGACCGACAGGATGCGGCCCTTTTCGTCGAGCACGATCCGCCGCTCGGGCAGGTCGAGGTCGAGCGGCTCGCGCGCCTCGCGTGCTTTGTAGAGCGCGCGCCAGCAGTCCCACAGCGGGAGGAGCGCGGTTTCGACGAGGTCGCTCGGCACCGCCTCGCCCGCGCCACCGTCATCCCAGCGCAGGCTGGGATCTCGTTCCGCAGGAGTGTCGCCCGTGGCGGGAGACCCCAGCTTTCGCTGGGGTGACGAAGCGGTCCACGCATCCACCGCAGCCTGCGCATCCTCATAGGCGAGGTTCGCCGCCACCCGGATCACCGCGCGCGAGAAGCGCCAGCCCTTGAGCTTGCCGTCCTTCGCGACCTGCAGGTGGCAGGCGAGCGCCGCGCGGTCGACGCCTTCCTTCAGCGAGCACACGTCGGCCGACAACGTCTCCGGCAGCATCGGCACCACCCGGTCGGGGAAGTAGACGCTGTTGCCGCGCTTGCGCGCCTCGCGATCGAGCGCACCGCCGGGGCGGACGTAGAAGCTCACGTCGGCGATCGCGACGATCGCCTTCCAGCCGCCCTCGTTGGCGGGATCGTCGTCGGGCGCCGCCCAGACCGCGTCGTCGTGATCGCGCGCGTCGGCGGGGTCGATCGCGACGATCGGCAGATGTCGCAGGTCTTCGCGATCGTCGCCCAGCGGCACCTGAGCGATGCGTTCAGCTTCCTCGATCACCTCGGCGCCGAACACGTCGGGGATGCCGTGCTTGTGGATCGCGATCAGCGAGAAGCTGCGTGCCTCGAACGGGTCGCCGAGCCGCTGCGTCACCCGCGCGGTGATCCGCGGCGGCCGCCCGGCCTTTTCGGCGAGCACGAGGTCGCCCGCCTGCGCACCGCCGGCGTCGGACACCACGAAGTCGCGCCGCTCCTTCTTCTCGACACCTTGCAGCCACAGCCGCCCACCCTCTTCGTGGAGCACGCCCAGCATCAGTTCCTCGCCGCGCGCGAGCGTCTTCATCGGGTGCGCGATCCAGCCCGAGCCCGCCTCCTCGGTCCGCGCCAGCACGCGATCGCCGACACCGAGCGCCGAGCGCTTGCTCCGTTCGCGAAGCCGCAGCCGCGGCGGCGGCGTCTCCGCCTCCCAGCGCTCGGGGACCGCCCAGACGGTCCCGGAATCGTCGACGTCGGCGACACGCAGCACCGTCACCTTGGGCAGACCGCCCATCTTGTGGAAGGCGCGACCGGGGGCGCTGTCGATCAGCCCCTCGTCCGCCATGTCCTTGAGCAGCGCCTTCAGCGCGATCTTCTGCTGCGCCGAAAGGCCGAAGGCGCGCGCGATCTCGCGCTTGCCCGCCGGCGTGTCCGACGTGGTGATGAAATCGAGGATCTGCTCGCGCGTCGGGAGGCCTGGGGCGGTTTTCTGGTTTGCCATGCGCTCGACAAGATAGGCGGGCGCGGCGCCGAATGCACTACGGGTTACCGCTCGTTAATCCCTGCCGCCTAGCGTTCTCTCCGGGGCGGGGGTCCCAGAGAGGTGCCTAGATGCCCACCAACCAACTCGTCGTCGTTTTCATCGTCCTGGTCGTCGCGGCCGCCTTCCTGTTCATCTGGCGCCGCCGCGACACCGGCCACACGTCCGACGATCATCGCTGAGAGCTCGGGGCGGCGTCTGTCCGTCCCGAGCAAGCGATAACGGCAGACGTCCGCCGTTATCGCTCGAACCGTGCCCCCGTCATGCTGACGAAAGTCAGCATGTGGATTCACATTCGAAGTGCAACAGTTGGAATGCCTCGGCGGGGGTACGGAAGCCGAGGCACTTTCTGGGGGTGTTGTTGTAGGCGCGCGCG
>NZ_JBIUCZ010000032.1:0-42898 GCF_047975845.1 Sphingomonas mangrovi
GTCGCGCGCGCCTACAACAACACCCCCAGAAAGTGCCTCGGCTTCCGTACCCCCGCCGAGGCGTTCCAACTGTTGCACTTCGAATGTGAATCCACATCCTGACCTTCGTCAGGATGACGAAGAGGCATCCCCCTCACCGCCGCCCCGCGAAGAAATTTCGCAACAACGCCGCGCCCTCGCGCTCGCCGATACCGGAGTAGATTTCCGGGCGATGGTGGCAGGTCGGTTGCGCGAAGAATCGCGGCCCATGCTCCACCGCCCCGCCCTTCGGATCGGGTGCGGCATAATAGAGCCGGGCGATGCGGGCATGGGCGATCGCCCCGGCGCACATCGCGCAGGGCTCCAGCGTCACCCACAGGTCGCAATCCTCCAGCCGCTCGCGCCCCAGCACTGCCGCGGCCTCGCGAATCACGCGCATCTCGGCATGCGCCGTCGGGTCGCAGAGTTCGCGCGGAGCATTGCCGGCGATGGCCAGCACGCGCCCGTGGTGGAGCAGCACCGCGCCGACCGGCACCTCGCCCGCCGCCGCCGCACCGCGCGCGGCGTCGAGCGCGAGGCGCATCGGTTCGGGAAGCGGAAAGGCCATCGCGGCCTCATGCCCCGCGCCGCCGGCCGATGCCAGCGCGCGGGGCCGAGATCGTTACTGCGCCGTCTGGGTATTGTCGGCGCGCTCGATGTCGATCGTCGGGACCTGCACGGTGCGGTTCTCCGTGCCCACGTCGACGCGGCCGACGTCCGCCTCGAACTTCGGCGTCTGCACGGCGCCGGGGCGGACCATGTCGATGCTGACCAGGCCGAGCATCATCGCGCCGATCAGGACGAGGACGGCCAGGCCGACGATGAAAAGGAGTGCGCGCATGTGATTTCCCCGGTTGCCAAAAAGGATTCGCTGGCGGAATAACGCCCGCAAGCGGCGGGGGGTTGCACGTACGGCAGCGGCGGCCCGGCCCGACGCGGTTGACGAAGCGCGGCTCGCTCGCTAGTAGCGCCGACTTTCCCGGGGCGTTTGTCCCGACCATTGCCGTAACCAGGAACCAAAGCATGTCGCGCATTTGCGAGCTGACCGGCAAGGGCCGGCAGGTGGGCAACAACGTTTCCCACGCCAACAACAAGACCAAGCGTACCTTCCTGCCCAACCTGCAGAACGTGACGCTGCTGTCGGACACGCTGGAGCGTGGCGTGAAGCTGCGCGTCTCGACGCACGGCCTGCGCTCGGTCGAGCACGTCGGCGGCCTCGACAACTGGCTGCTGAAGACCAAGGACGCCGACCTGTCGCTGCGCGTCCGTCGCCTGAAGCGCGAGATCGCCAAGAAGGCCGCCGCGGCAACGCAGGCAGCCTGATTGCCCGGTTACCTTCCGCCTTCGGGCGGAAGGTCCAGCCGGAACTTCAAGAGCAGCGACTGCTCGAACCACATCTGATTGTCGTCCGACGCGATCCACAGGATGGGCGCGTCGTTTTCGTACGTGACGGCCAGCGCCTCGTAATTGTCGTGGATCACCTCGCCCGCCAGCCGGGCGATCTGGCGCCCCTCGACCAGCGCGCCGGGGCGAATCGCCCGCGCATCCACCAGCGAGACGATCGCGGTGAACCCTTCGCCCAGCGAGGCGGCGCGGTGCAGCACGATCAGCCGCCCGTCGGCCAGCTCGACCACGTCCGTCGGCGAAGTGCCGGACGGCGGCAGATAGCGGAAATGGAAGCCGCGGTCGGGATGCTCGGTCGCGTCGCCTTCGAAGCGAATCGCATCGAGGCCCCTGCCCGGTCGGCCCTTGCCCGCCCCTTCGCTGAACACCAGGAACGCGCCTGAGCGCAGCCGCACCATCGCCTCGGCTCCCTTCGCGCTTGGCCATTTGGCCATCGCCTTCGGCACGACATGCCGCTCGACGCGCGCGAAGTCCGCGGAATAGCGCCAGATCGCGTTGGCACGTTCGAACCCGACCCACAGCTGCCCGGTCGCCGGATCGACCGCCAGCGATTCGCTGTCGCGGTCGCGCTTCTCCCAGCCGGTCCCCGGACCGCCGGGAAGCGTCAGGAACTCGGGCGCCGACACGCGCCACTTCCCGTCGATGCGGAACCGCACGACCGAGCCATAGTCGCTGAGCAGCGTGACACGGTCACCCTCGACGCGCATCGCCGAAAAGCCGCCGAATGCGGGGTCGCGGCTCGTGAGCCGCACGCCGCCCAAATAGGTCAGTGCGCCCAGCCGCCGGTTCGCTGGATCTCCTGCCCGCAGCGGCACCGGCGTCGCCGCGACATCGGCGTGCTTGCCCAGGACCTGCCGGGGGACGGTGCCCGTCCAGCTCGGCACCAGAGCCAGCGTCAGGAGCACCACGGAAACGATACGCATTCGCCGCTCCTAGGGGCCGTTCGCGGTTCGCGACACCCCCGGCGCACCTGAACGGCGGATAACGGGCGCATTCAGGGTCGGCTCAAGGCGACTCGGGCAGAAAGGCTTCATCGACGACGGGCAATCCCGCCGCTGAGGCAAGAATACGAGTTGGGAGACGATCGATGTTCAAGAAGCTTTCTCTCGCCGGCGCTGCCCTCGCCATGGGTCTCACCGCGCTGGTCCCGGCCGCTCCGGCCGCCGCGCAGAGCCGCGGATATTATGGCGATCGTCATTATGATCGCGGCTACCGCAACTACGATCGTGGCTACGACCGTCGCGACCGCGGCTATCGGGATTATCGCGGCTACGACCGCCGCCACTACAACAGCCGCAACTATCGCCGCTGCGACAATGGCGACGGTGGCACGGTGATCGGCGCGGTCGCGGGCGGTCTGCTCGGCAACCAGGTCGCGGGTCGCGGCGACCGGCTGCTCGGTACGGTGCTCGGCGGCGCGGTGGGTGCGGTCGCAGGCCGCGCGATCGACCGCTCGGACAGCCCGCGCCGCTGCCGCTAAGATCCAGCTCCCCTGTTGCGTATCGGGAGCCCGGGGCCGGTCCAGCGATGGACCGGCCCTTTTTTTCGTCGAGGCGCTCCGGCCTCAGTACATGTGCTGGCCGCCGTTGATCGACAGCGTCGATCCGGTGACGAAGCCGGCTTCTTCCGAACAGAGGAAGGCGACGCCGCGGGCGATCTCGCTCGCCTGGCCCAGCCGGCCGACCGGGATCTTGGCGACGATCTTCTCCAGCACGTCGGCAGGCACCGCCGCGACCATCTCGGTATCGATATAGCCAGGCGCGATGGCGTTGACCGTCACGCCGAAGCGCGCACCCTCCTGCGCCAGCGCCTTGGTGAAGCCGTGGATGCCGGACTTGGCGGCGGCATAGTTGACCTGGCCGTATTGGCCGGCCTGGCCGTTGATCGAGCCGATGTTGACGATCCGGCCCCACTTGCGCTCGCGCATCCCCGGGAACACCGCCTTCGCCATGTTGAAGCAGCCGCCCAGGTTGGTGCGGATCACGTCTTCCCACATCTCGTAGGACATCTTCAGGATCGTGCCGTCGCGGGTGATGCCGGCGTTGTTGATCACCGCGTCGACCGGCCCCAACGCCGCCTCGACCTCGGCCACGCCCTTCTGGGTGGCCTCGAAATCGCCCACGTCCCAGCGGAACGCCGGGATGCCGGTGCGCTCGGTGAACGCCTTCGCCTTTTCCTCATTGCCGGCATAGTTGGCGGCGACCGTCATGCCGGCATCCTTGAGCGCGAGGCTGATCGCCTCGCCGATGCCGCGCGTGCCGCCGGTTACGATTGCTACCCGTGCCATTGTCGTTCCTCTCCATGCGCTTGGCGGTCGTCCTCGACCGCTCGCTCCCCACCCGCAGGCTATTCGGCAGGCACCCAGCCTGCAAGCTCCCGCAAGACGATGCTGCGCAGCATTGCCAGTCCTGCCTGCTCTGCATTGAGGCAGGGGAGATAGGCGAAGTCGGTGCCGCCGGCGGCCTCGAAACTCTCGCGTCCGCGGATCGCCAGTTCCTCCAGCGTCTCGACGCAATCCGCCGAAAAGCCCGGCGCGACGATCGCCACGCGGCGCTTGCCGGCCTTCGCCAACGCCTCCAGCGTCTCGTCGGTCGCGGGCCCCAGCCACTTCGCGCGGCCGAAGCGGGACTGGAACGCCACCACCAGCTCGATTCCCAACGCCTCCGACAGCAGCCGCCCGGTCTTCTGGCAGTGGCAGTGGTAGGGATCGCCGAGCTCCAGCGTCCGCTGCGGCATGCCGTGGAAACTCGCCACCACCGCGTCGGGGACGAACGGCAGCTTCGCCAGATCCTCGCGGACGGTCTCGGCCAGCGCGCCGATATAGGCGGGATCGTCGTAGTAGGGTGGCAGCGTCCGGATCGCCGGTTGCCAGCGCATTGCGGCGAGCGCCGCGAACGCCTTGTCGTTGGCGGTGGCGGTCGTTGCTGCGCAATATTGCGGGTAGAGCGGCGCGAGCAGGATGCGCTCGCAGCCGGCCGCCTTCATCGCGCGCAGCCGGTCGCCGATCGCCGGATTGCCGTAACGCATCCCCCAGTTGACCAGCACCTCGGGCCCGAACGCCCCCTTCAGACCTTCGGCCTGCGCGCGCGTAACCGCGGCAAGCGGCGATCCCGCCTCCGTCCACACCTGGCTATAGGCGTGCGCCGACTTCTTGGGCCGCGTCGTCAGGATGATCCCGCGCAGGATCGGCTGCCACGCGATCGGCGGCAACTCGACCACCCGGCGGTCGGACAGGAACTCGCCCAGGTAGCGCTTCACCGCGGCCGGCTCGGGCGCATCGGGGGTGCCGAGGTTGATCAGCAGCACGCCGACGCGCGGCGTCGGAATCGGAGGATGGTCGGGGGGCCGCGTCATTCTTCGCCCGGTAGCAGCGGAAGCCGGCGAAGGCGAACGCCGGTTGCGGCCATGATCGCGTTGGCGATCGCGGGGGCGACCGGCGGCACGGCGAGCTCGCTCACCCCGCCCGGTTCCTCGTCGCTGCGGATCACCTCCACCATCACCTCGGGCGTGTCGGCGAGCGTCGGAAGCCGCATCGCGCCGAAGCTCCGCACGTCGGCGAGATTGTCGGTGAAGCCCGTCGAGGCGCCGATCGCCGCGGCCATGCCGAACATCAGCCCGCCCTCGATCTGCTGCAGCACCAGTTCCGGGTTGATCTGCCGCCCGCAGTCGACCGCCGCGACCAGCCGGTCGACCCGGACGCGCTGGTCCGCGCCCACCCGTGCCTCGGCGAGCACGGCGATGTAGGATCCGCGCATCTGGTGGCAGGCGAGCCCCTGCCCGCTTCCCGGGATGCCGCCCTGCCAGCCGCCGAGCGTCGCCACCGTCGACAGGCAGCGCGCCAGCCGCGGGTTGTCGCCCAGCATGGCGATACGGAACGAATGCGCCTCGATGCCCGCGACATGCGCGAGCTCGTCGACGAAGCATTCGTTGAAGAAGGCGGTGTAGCTGTGCGCGCCCGATCGCCAATAGCCCACGGGCACGCCGATCTCGGCGGGATGATGGTCGATCGCCAGCGCCGGGATGGCATAGGCCGGCACCGCGCCCTCCACCGCGAGGCTGTCGCCGCCGTGTGGCAGCAGCACCGCCGCCTGCGCCGTGGTGTCGCCGGCGAGCAGCCGCTGCGACAGTTCGCGGCCGACCTCGGGCGCGGCGATCTTGCCGAGCCAGCCGGCGACCGCACCGTTCTTTCCCAGCCGCGCGGTCATCCGCGCGGCGGCGGGCGGGCGATAGCGGTCGTGCAGGCACGTCTCGCTGCGCGACCAGGTGAGCTGCACCGGCTTTTCCAGCCGCTGCGCGAGCAGCGCCGCCTGTTCGGCGACCTGATGCTCGAGCGCCGCGCCGAAGCTGCCGCCGGCGATCGTCGGGTGCAGCACGACGCGATCCTCGCCGATCCCCAGCACGCGCGCCGCCGACGCCCGGGCGAGCGCGGGCGCCTGCGTCGGCATCCACAGGCTCAGCCGCCCGTCACGCCACGCGGCGGTGGCGGTGGTCGGCTCGATCGCGGCATGGAGCGCCGCACCGACCCGATAGTCGGCGGTCACCACCTGCGCGTCCTTGAAGGTGGCGGCGAGGTCGCCGACGTGCGCCATGCGGGTGCCGTCGCCGTCGAGCGCGGCATCCAGCGCAGCCTCGATCGTGTCGCTATCGACCAGCGCGCTCGTCGTCTCGAAGCGCGGCGCCAGCGCGTCGAGCGCGCGATTGGCCGCCCACCAGGTCTCCGCCACCGCAGCGACCCAGCGCGGGTTCTCGATCACCGCGGAGACGCCGCGAATGCGGTCGGCGGCGGCGCGGTCGACGCGGACCAGCCGGCTGTCGCCGATCGGCGCCTGACGGATTGCCGCGAACACCATGCCCAGCAGCCGGATGTCGCCGGCGAAATTGGCGCTACCGTCGACCTTGGCCGGAGAGTCGAGCCGCGGCAGCGGTTCGCCGGTCAGCCGCTTTTCGTCGCCGCCGCGCAGCGGCAGTTCGCCGCCCGGCAGCGTCTCGTCCGCGGCCTCGGCGGCGAGCACGCCGAAGCGCTCGCGCTGCCCGCCCAGCGCGACGAAGCCGTCGACGGTGGTGCACGCCTGCCAGTCGCCACCCCAGCGCCGCGCCGCCGCCTTGCACAGCAGCACGCGCGCCGCGGCACCCGCCTGACGCAGGTCGCTCTCGAACGCGCGCACCGAGGTCGACGCACCCGTGAGCATCAGCGCCTCCGCGCGGACGTGGCGACGGCGCAGCGCGTCCGGCAACGGGCCGAACGCCGCGTCGAACAGCACCGATGCCGCGAGATCGTTGGCGTAGAGCGGGTTGATCGGCGCCGGTTCGACCGCGACCGTGCGCCAGTCGGCGCCCAGTTCGTCGGCGACGATCTGCGGCAGCGCGGTGAACACCCCCTGCCCGGTCTCCGCCTGCGGCACCGCGACGGTGACCTGACCGTCGGCGCCGATCTTGATCCACGGGCCGAGGATCGTCTCGCCCTCGGCCGCGGTCAGGTTGACGCCATAGTCGCGCGGCCACAGCGCCCAGCCGACCACCAGCCCCACGCCGGCCGCACCGCCGACCAGCAGCCTCCGCCGGCTCACCCCCGTTCGCGACGCTGCCGTATCTGGATGCGATGCCATGCACCGCGCTCTATCGCCCGGGTCCGCGCCGCGCCAGCGCCCGCTTCGGCGCTTGGGTTTTGGCGGCGGGCGGCGTACCAGCGGCGCACAGACTTCCGGAGCCCCGACTTGATCCTCTCGACGCTAGCCGCCGCGGGCGGCCATATCCGGTTCGACCAGTTGGGGCTCGACCCCGTCGCGCTCGACCTCGGCTTCTTCACGCTCAAATGGTATTCGCTCGCCTATCTGGCGGGCATCCTGGTCGGCTGGTGGTATCTGCTCAAGCTGCTCGCCCAGCCGGGTGCGCCGATGGCGCGGCGCCACGCCGACGACATGGTCTTCTATGCGACGCTCGGCATCATCCTGGGCGGGCGGATCGGCTATGTGCTGTTCTACGGCGAGGACATGTGGTCCGATCCGTGGCGCATCCTGCGGCTGTGGGACGGCGGCATGTCGTTCCACGGCGGCGTCGTCGGCACCTCGATCGGCATCATGCTGATGGCGCGCAAGCACAAGCTCAATTGGCTGCGCATCCACGACTACGTCGCTTGCTGCGCCCCGTTCGGGCTGTTCTTCGGCCGCCTCGCCAACTTCGTGAACGGCGAGCTGTGGGGCAAGCCGACCGACGTGGCGTGGGGCATCGTCTTCCCGCACACCGTCGCCGGCGGGCTCGACCCGGCGCGCCACCCCAGCCAGCTCTACGAAGCGGGGCTGGAGGGCATCGCGCTCGGCCTGCTGCTGTGGTTCCTGTTCTGGCGCACCCAGGCGCGCTACCAGCCCGGCAAGCTCGTCGGGTGGTTCCTGCTCGGCTACGGATGCAGCCGCTTCTTCGTCGAGTTCTTCCGCGAGGCGGACGAGCAGCTGATGGAGTTCGCGCGCCAGACCGGGCTGCACATGGGCCAGTGGCTGACGCTGCCGATGATCGCGGGCGGCATCTACCTGATCGTGACCGCCAAGGGCCGCCGCCAGCGCGTCGAACCGATCGCCGGCACGGAGAGCGTGGCTTGAACGAAGGCGCGCTTCCCGATCGGCTCGCTCGCGCGATCACGCTCGGCGGGCCGATCCCGCTGTCGCAGTTCATGGGCGCGGCCAATGCGCATTATTATGCGACGCGCGACCCGATCGGCGCGCAGGGCGATTTCACCACTGCGCCGGAAGTGAGCCAGATGTTCGGCGAGCTGATCGGCCTCGCGCTCGCCGACGCGTGGGACCGTGCCGGTCGCCCGCCAGCGCGCTACGTCGAGCTCGGACCGGGCCGCGGCACCCTGGCCGCCGACGCGCTGCGGGCGATGGCGAGCGCCGGGCTCACCCCGTCGGTTCATTTCGTCGAGACCAGCCCGGTGCTGCGCGCCGCGCAGAAGGAGCGCGTGCCGCACGCCGAATGGCACGTCGATCTGGTTGGCGTGCCCGAAGACGGCGCACTGCTGGTGGTCGCCAACGAGTTCTTCGATGCGCTGCCGATCCGCCAGCTGGTGCAGACCGCCGAGGGCTGGCGCGAGCGGCTGGTCGCCTGCCAGGACACGCTGTTCCTGCCGATCACCGGCACCACCGGCTTCGACGCGATCATTCCGCCGTCGCTGCGCGATGCGGCACCCGGATCGATCCTCGAGACCGCCCCCGCCGCCGCGTCGGTCATGCGCCAGCTCGCGCGGCGGCTGGTGGCGCAGGGCGGCACCGCCCTCGTCACCGACTATGGCTACACCGGCCCCGCGATCGGCGACACGCTGCAGGCGGTGCGCGACCACGGCTTCGCCAACCCGTTCGACACGCCCGGCGAAGTCGACCTTACCGCGCACGTCGATTTCGGCACGCTGATGGAGGCTGCGCGGGTCGAGGAGGCGCAGGCCCACGGCCCGGTCGACCAGGGCCTGTGGCTGTCCGCGCTCGGCATCGACGCGCGCGTGGCGACGCTCTCGCTCGCCAGCCCCGAGCGCGCCGGCCAGATCGCCCAGGATCGCGAGCGGCTCGTCGCACCCGACAAAATGGGCGAGCTGTTCAAGGCGATCGCCGTCACCGCGCCCGGCTGGCCGATCCCGGCGGGGTTCGCATGATCCTGCGCGACGCGGTTCCCGGCGACGGTCCGGCGCTCTCCGAAATGGCGAAGCGCTGCTACTGCGACACGTTCGGCACGCTCTATCGCGCCTCAGACCTCTCCGCCTTCCTCGATGCGACGTTTGGGGACCAGGGCCTGCCCTCGCACCTCTCCGACCCCGCGTACCAGGTCCGGCTCGCCGAGGACGACGGCGCGATCGCCGGCTTCGCCAAGCTCGGCCCGGTGCTGTTTCCCGGCGACTGGGGTGCGCGCACGATCGAGCTGCACCAGCTCTACGTACTCGGCCCGTGGCAGGGCGCGGGCGTCGCCCCCGCGCTGATGGACTGGGCGATCGCTACCACGCGCGCCGGCGGGGCCGACCGGCTGGTGCTGAGCGTCTACGTCGACAACCACCGCGCACAGCGCTTCTATGCGCGCTACGGCTTCGTGGAGGTCGGCCGCTACGAATTCGTCGTGGGCGAGCAGATCGACGACGACCGCATCTGGAGCCTGGACCTGTGACCGACCCCGACGTGTTCCGCAGCAGCGCGCTCGACGGCATCGCGCACGGCTTCCTCGGCCGGCGCGGCGGCGTGTCGCAGGGGATCCATGCGGGGCTGAACGTCGGCCTCGGCTCGGAAGATTCGGCGGAGGTGGTGGCGGAGAACCGCCGTCGCGCGACCGAGGCGGTGTTGCCCGGCGCGCAGCTGGTGACGCTCTACCAGGTCCATTCGGCGGAGGCGGTCGCGGTGCTCGCGCCCTTCGAAGCGGCGCTGCGCCCGCATGCCGACGCGCTGGTGACCGACCGACCCGGGCTCGCGCTCGGCATCCTCACCGCCGATTGCGCGCCGGTGCTGCTCGCCGACCGGGAAGCCGGGGTGGTCGGCGCCGCGCACGCGGGGTGGAAGGGCGCGATCGGCGGCGTGACCGACTCGGTGCTCACCACGATGGAGATGCTCGGCGCGCGACGCGATCGGATCGCCGCCGCGGTCGGCCCCTGCATCGCCCGCGCGAGCTACGAGGTGGATCGCGGCTTCGTCGAACGCTTCACTCGCGACGATCCCGACAACGAGCGCTTCTTCACCGACACCCGCGAGGGCCACGCCCAGTTCGACCTGGAGGCCTATGTCGTCCACCGGCTGGCGAGCGCCGGGGTGCGGCGGATCGAGGCGCTGGGGCTCGACACCTATGCCGATCCGGAGCGCTTCTTCAGCTACCGCCGAGCGACCCATCGCGGTGAGCCGGACTATGGCCGGCAGATCGCGATCATCGGGCTGGCGTAGCAACGGGCGCCCTTCTTCTTCGTCATGCCAGCGGAAGCTGGCATCCATTCGCGCAGCGCCCGTGTATCTCCGGCGCTGCGGCAATGGATCCTGACGTCCGTCAGGATGACGCAGGCTTAAGTCGCCCCGGCCCTCACCCGCCGCCGATCCCCTCGATCACCTTCCCCGTGCCTTCGCACTCGGGGCATTCGCTGCCGTCGATCCGGCCGGTGCCGCCGCAGCGGGGGCACAGATTCTCGCCGGTGCCGGGGGTGCCGGGTGCGACATCGTCGCCGGGCGTGGATGGATTGGGCATGGCACGTTCCTCTTCCTGACCCTGCTCCAACGCACCGCACCGCGTGCCGCTCCCCGGGCGCGGACTGACTCCATCCGCGATGGCGGCTCGACAGCGGCCTTGTGCGGCGGCATCAGGCGGGCATGTCCCCCCGTTTTGACTTCACCATCCACGCGACCGACGGCCGCGCCCGCACCGGCGAGATCGCGATGCGCCGCGGCACGATCCGCACCCCCGCCTTCATGCCGGTCGGCACCGCCGCCACCGTGAAGGCGGTCAAACCCGCCGACGTGCGCGCTGCCGGCGCCGACATCCTGCTCGGCAACACCTATCACCTAATGCTGCGTCCCGGCGCCGAGCGCGTCGATCGGCTGGGCGGCCTCCACGGCTTCATGGGCTGGGACCGGCCGATCCTGACCGACAGCGGCGGCTATCAGGTGATGAGCCTGTCCGACCTCACCAAGCGCTCCGAGGACGGGGTGGAGTTCAAGAGCCACCTCGACGGCTCGCGCCACCTGCTCAGCCCCGAACGCTCGATGGAGATCCAGCGGCTGCTCGGATCGGACATCGTCATGGCGTTCGACGAACTGGTGCCGACCACCGCCACCCGCGACGTGCAGGCGCGCGCGATGGAACGCTCGATGCGCTGGGCCAAGCGCAGCCGCGCCGGCTTCGATGCGGGCGGCGCCCATGCCGAGGGCGCGGCGCTGTTCGGCATCCAGCAGGGTGCGCTCGACGAGTCGCTGCGCCGCGAGTCGGCCGATGCGCTGAAGGACATCGGCTTCGACGGCTATGCGATAGGCGGCCTCGCGGTCGGCGAGGGGCAGGAGGCGATGTTCGGCGTGCTCGACTATGCACCCGGCCAGCTCGATGCCGCCAAGCCCCGCTATCTGATGGGCGTCGGCAAGCCCGACGACATCGTCGGCGCGGTCGAGCTCGGCGTCGACATGTTCGACTGCGTGCTCCCGACCCGTTCGGGCCGCACCGGCCAGGCGTTTACCCGCTCCGGCCCGATCAACATCCGCAACGCGCGCTTCGCCGAGGACACCGGGCCGCTCGATCCCGAATGCCCCTGCCCCAGCTGCACCGGCTGGAGCCGTGCCTACCTCCACCATCTCGTCCGCGCCGGCGAGATCCTGGGCGCGATGCTGATGACCGAGCACAACCTGTGGTTCTACCAGCGGCTGATGGCGGACCTGCGCGCCGCGATCGCCGCAGGCAGCTTATCCCTGTTCGCCAACGACTTCCGCACGCGCTATGCCGGACGCGGGGGTTCGAACCCGGAGAGGACATCATGACCGACCACCACCCGATCAACGAAGTCGAAGCCGCCTGCCAGGAAGCCAAGCGCGTCCGCGAGGCGGCTGCCGAGGGTACGGCCGTCGACCGGCGCAAGCACTGGCCGGCGGTGCCGATCAGCATCGGCGTGGGGATCGGCTCGGCCGCGCTCACCGCCGCGCTGCTCTACGCCAACCGCACCCGGTCCAAGCGCTGACCCGCGCCCGCAAAGGTTCGTCGATGCTCCCGATCCGCGCCGCGCTGCTGCTCGCCACCGCGCTCGTTCCCGCCACCGCCGTCGCCCGGCAGCAGACGCCGCCCGCAGCGACCGCCACCCCGCCGGCCCCTGCACCGGTCGCGCCGCTCGCCTATACCGAGCGGACGCTGGCGAACGGGCTACGCGTGTATGCGATCCGCGATACCGGAACCGCCAACGTCGCGGTTCAGGTGTGGTACGACGTCGGGTCGAAGGACGATCCGCGCGGCCGATCGGGCTTCGCGCACATGTTCGAACATCTGATGTTCAAGCAGACGCGCAACCTGCCGTCGGAGGCGTTCGACCGGCTGACCGAGGACGTGGGCGGCTACAACAACGCCTCCACCGGCGACGACTACACCAATTATTTCGAGGTGGTGCCCGCCAACCATCTCGAGCAGCTGCTGTTCGCCGAGGCCGACCGCATGGCGACGCTGGTGGTCGAGCCGACGAGCTTCGCCTCCGAGCGCGGCGTGGTGAAGGAGGAACTGCGCAGCCGCGTGTTCGCGCAGCCCTATGGCAAGCTGTTCGGCTTCTACCTGCCGATGATCTCCTACACCCGCCATCCCTATGCGCGGCCGGGCATCGGCAGCATCGAGGACCTGGACGCGGCGACGATCGACGACATCCGCGCCTTCCACGCGACCTACTATCGCCCGGACAACGCCGTGCTGGTGGTCGCCGGCAACTTCGATCCGGCCCAGCTCGACCGCTGGGTCGACCAATATTTCGCGCCCGTCGCCAAGCCGAACCGACCGATCCCGCGCGTCGCGGTCAAGGAGCCGGCACGCACCACGGCGACCCGCCACGTCGTCCATGCCGAGAACACGCCGCTGCCGGCCGTGGTGCTGAGCTACCAGATCCCGCCCGACGCCCACCCCGACCAGCCTGCGCTGGCGGTGCTGAACGCGGTGCTGTCGAGCGGCCGCAGCTCGCGACTCTACCAGTCGCTCGTCTATCGCGACCAACTCGCCCAGTCGGCCGAGACCTATCTCGACGGCAAGAAGGACACGGGCGTGCTCGCGGCGTATGCGATCGCCGCGGGCGGCAAGGACATCAACGCGGTCGAAGCCGGGCTGAAGCGCGAGGTCGCGCGGCTGCGCGACGCGCCGATCACCGCCGCCGAACTGGCCGAGGCCAAGAACGAGATTCTCGCCGCCGCGCTCTCGCGGCGCGAAACTGCGGAAGGGCGTGCCTTCACGCTCGCCAACAGCGTGATCGTCGACGGCGACCCGCGCGCGGCCGACCGCCAGCTCGCCGCCATCGCCAAGGTCGATGCCGCCGCCGTCCAGCGCGTCGCGCGCCGCTACCTCGGCGACAACCAGGTGGCGGTGCTCCAGTATCTGCCGCAGGAAGACGGCGCCCCGGCCGACCCCGGTCTCACCGTGCCCGCCACGGTCGAAACCCGACCGCTCGCGATCCCGCCGGGCGTGCCGGTGCATCAGGTCGCGTCGGAGGCCGAGCGCACGCCGCTCCCCGCCGTCGGCGCCCCCGTCGCCGCCACGCTGCCCCCGCGGACCGAAACCCGGCTTGCCAACGGCCTGCGCGTCGTCACCGTCGCCAAGCCCGGCCTGCCGCTGGTCGCCGCCACGATGGTGGTCGACACGCGCGAACTCTCGCAGCCCGGGCGCCGCCCGGAGCCGAGCCAGTTCGCGACCGAGCTACTGACCGAGGGCACGCGCACCCGCTCCGCGACGCAGATCGCCGCCGAGATCGAGTCGCTCGGCGCCTCGCTCGACACCCATGCTGGCGACGACGGCGATACGGTCTCGCTGGTGGTCGGCAGCAACGGCCTCACCCCGGCGATGACCCTGCTGGCCGATGTGGTGCGCAACCCGGCCTATGCGCCGCAGGAGATCGAGCGCGTCCGCACCCAGTGGATCGACGCGCTGCAGATCGAGCAGTCGGACCCAGGCTCGATCGTCGGCAAGGTTGCGGCGCGCACGGTGTTCGGCGACAGCCGCTACGGTCGGGTCGGCACCGAGACGAGCTACCGCGCCGCCACCCGCGAACAGATCGTGGCGGCGCACGACGAGGCATGGCGCCCGGACCGCGCAACGCTGATCCTGGTCGGCGACGTCACCCCCGCCAAAGGCCAGGCGCTCGCCCAGCAGTCGTTCGGCGATTGGCAGGCGCCCGCCAGCGCTCCCGCCAAGTCCGTCGAAGCCGCGCTGCCGAAGACGCCGCGCGTCGTCGTGGTCGACCTGCCCGGCAGCGGCCAGGCGGCGGTGGTCGTGTCGCGCGCGGCGCTGGCAAGGGGCGACGATCGCTTCCCCGCCGCACGGCTCGCGAGCACGGTGCTGGGCGGCGGCTTCTCGTCGCGGCTCAACCAGGAAATCCGCATCAAGCGCGGCCTCTCCTATGGCGCCCGCGCCGGGCTCGACGCGAACCGCGGCGTGGGCGCGTTCAGCGCGACCGTGCAGACCAAGAACGAGTCGGCACCCGAAGTGATCGACCTGATCGTCGCCGAGCTGCGCCGCATCGGCAACGATCCCGTGCCCACCGCCGAACTGGCGACGCGCAAGGCGGTGCTCGCCGGCGGCTTCGGCCGCGACGTCGAGACCCGCGAGGGACTGGCGGGGAAGCTCGGCGCCTATGTCCTCGCCGGCCAGCCGGTCGATGCGATCGACCATGCGCTCGCCGAGATCGAGGGTGCGGATGCCCAAGCGGTGCAGCAGGTCGCAGCGAAGGTGCTCGACCCCGCCGGCGCGAGCATCGTCGTGGTCGGCGACGCCAAGCAGTTCGCCGACGCGCTGCGCCAGCGCTATCCGCAGGCGGAGGTGATCCCCGCCGCCGCGCTCGACCTCGACACGCCGAAGCTCAAGCGGTGATCGGCGCCGGCGCGACCGCGTGAGAGGCTGGGCTCCGCTTCGCACGCGGCGGCGGCGGCTCGCGCTGCTCGTCGCAGGCGGCGCGGGGCTCGCCTTCATGGCTCACGCCGGCCGGATCGCGTTCGACCAGCAGCAGCGCGCCGCCGAGCGCCGGATGACGCTGCCGGCCCGCAGCACGACACCGGCCGAAGCGCCGGCGTTCTCGGGCACGCTCGCCGCGCCGCAGGCCGGCACCACCGGCACGGCGCCGCTGCCAGACCTGCCGATCCCGGCGCTCGCGACCTTAGAGGGCGGCGGATCGGTGGTGCCGGCCAAGCCGTTCCACGCGCGCGGCAGCGTTCTCGACCAGGCACGCGCGCTCGAATGCCTGACCACCGCCATCTATTACGAAGCCGCCACCGAGCCCGACGACGGCCAGCGGGCGGTGGCGCAGGTCGTACTCAACCGCGTGCGACACCCGGCGTTTCCGGCGACGGTCTGCGGCGTGGTCTATCAGGGATCGGAGCGGCGCGGCTGCCAGTTCAGTTTCGCCTGCGACGGCGCGCTGTCGCGCCCGCGTGCGCCCGGCCCCTGGGCCCGCGCGCGCCGCGTCGCGGCCCTGGCGCTGAGCGGATCGGTGTTCGCGCCGGCGGGGCTGGCGACGCACTATCACACCTATGCCGTCACCCCGGCGTGGAACCGATCGCTGGTGATGACCGGCGCGTTCGGCGCGCATTTCTTCCATCGATGGAAGGGCTGGTGGGGCACCGCCGACGCGTTCAGCGACCGCTACGCCGGCCACGAGCCGGCACCGGGCCCCCATGTCGCCTCGCCCCTCGATCCGCTGCCGGTGCCGGACACCGGCGGCGGTACTCCTGCGCCGGCGGCGGCGACCGCGCCGACGGCACCCACGCCGCAGGCCGCCCCGCCCTCTCCCGTGCCGCCCGAGACGAACCTTCCGGAGTCGCAGGTGCTCGATCGCTGGAAGGATTCGGGCAAGCCGCTGCGCTGACGCAGCGACGCCCCGCCGATGCCGGCGGGGCGTCCGTGTCGATCGTCTTTCGGATCAGCGGCGCGGGCCGTGATACCCCTGGCGATCGTGCTTCTGGTAGCGCGTCTTGGCCATCAGCCGGTCGATACGCGTGTCGAGGTCGCGGCGCTCGGACACCGACAGCCCGCCGCCGCTGCGACGATAGCGGTTTTCGAGCTGGGCGATCTGGCGGTACTCGCTGCGCAGGTTCACCGCCTCGCGCCGGGTCAGCCGGCCGCTGCGGATGCCCTGGTCGATCCGCTGCTCGACGACCGCCTGCCGCTGGTTGACGCTGGTCCAGGGAGCCGCGCTGGCGGCGGTGGGCAGTGCGGCCGTGGCGATCCCCAGGCCGGCGATCATCAGTGCGATCTTCTTCATGGCAAATCTCCTCTTGTCCGACCATCGTTCGGTCGAGGAGCAATCTGGGCCCGCCCGGTCGCGCAATCGTGTCAGCGACACCGCTTTTGTGTCGCCGATTGTCGCAAACCGGGCGGGACCGTTCAGCTTCGATCAGAAGCGGAAGCGCGCGCTCGCCTGGATGGTTCGCGCCTGCTCGCGTAGGCCCACCGGCAGCGCCTGGAACGCACCGAAATAGGTATTCGCACGGTCGCGAAGCAGGTTGGTGCCCTCGAGGCTGAAGGTGATGAACTTGAACGGCGTATAGTTGACCGCCCCGTCGAGCCGCGAAGTCTCCTGCATGTACACCGAATAGCCCGGGAATTCGTAGTTCACCGAGGCCTTGTACTTCGAACGGTAGTTGTACGCGACCCGCGCACTGAACACGGGCGTGTCATAGAACAACGCCGCGTTTCCGGAATATTCCGATGTGAAGGGAGCATCGAAGACGCCCGGCACGTCGGGGGTATTCTCGTCCTCGTACAGGTGCAGCTCGCTCACCGGGATATAGGTGAAGTTGACGCTGGCGCCGAAATGCCGGGCGAAGCCGGGCAGGAAGTCGAAGAAGCCGGTCGCCTGGCTCTCGATGCCGAAGATCTTGCCGGGACCGGCGTTGCGTTCCTTGAAGACGAGCGCGTCGCGTCCGATCTCCGCCACATACTCCGTCTGGTTGGTGTAGTAGATGAAGCCGGTCTGGTTCTTGAGAAATGCGCCGAGGCTCAGCAACCCGCCCTCGCCGAAGAAATACTCCAGCGAGGCATCGTAGTTGTTCTCCTGCACCGGTTTCAGGTCCGGATTGCCGGCATAGACCCGGCCCGTCGGACTGGCGATCGCGTCGCGCAGTTCCTTGAAATTGCGCATGGCGTAAAAGCCGGGACGTTGCACGTTGTGCGTGTAGGACAGGCGCAGCTGGAGCTTGGGCGTGAAATGAACGATCGCCGTCGCGCTCGGCAACATATCGGTGTAGTTACCGCGGCTGCCGACCTCCTCCATCCGCAGGACGCCGTCCGAGCTTCCATCCGGGTTGCGCCCATAGGAATATTGGGTGCTGCTGCTGGTGCCCCAGGTGTTGACGAAGCGCAGGCCGAGCGTGCCGTCGATCGGGAATGGAGCGTTCAGCCCGTAGTTGAGTTCGCCGTAGGCCGCGAAGGTCTGCTCCTTCTGCGAGTAGGTTTGTCCGGGATCGTTGTTACCCGGCGTCGCCGTCGTCCAGTCGCGCCCCTGAAGGTCGGCACCGTTGGCGAGGATGTACTCGCGGATAGAGTCGAAGTTTCGGTAGAAGCTGGCGTTGTCGAAGTGATACCAGGTCGGGATTTCCCCCGCGTTGCGGATCTCCGGTCTTGTGGTGGCGAGCTCGATCCCGGTAGCGGCTCCCACGGACCCGAGCGTCGGCGCCGTTGCATTGGTGAAGAAGAAGGCGTCGCGATAGCCATAGAGGTTGCGCATCGTCCGCTTGGTATAGCGGGCGCCGAACTGGAACGAACGCAGCAGCCCCCGCTCGCTGGTGTCGACCGTCACGTCTAGGTTCGACGCGAACAGCGTGTCGCTGTTCGCGCCGTTCTGATCGTGGACCTGATAGAGTTTGTAGCTTTCGGGATCGTCGGCATCGACCCCCGGGAAGGTGACGTACGGACCGCCTCCCGGCACGTTGTCGGAATTGAAGTCGACGTGGGTCGCCCTACCCCCGACGAAACGCGACTGATGCTGAACGAAGTAGTCGCTGGTATCCGACCAGTTATATTGCGTGCCGAACTTGATTCGCGTGCGATCGCCCCGCCAGTTCGTTTCGAAATTGGCGTTGTAGGTGTCGCTCTTGCGCTTCTGGTAGATGTCGAGCGGACCGCCGGGAACGCCGTTGGGGTTGTTCAGCGTCACCGAGCGGATCGTACCGTCGTCGTTGACGATCAGGTCGGAATAGAAACCCTGATCGGTGTTCGTCTGCATCTTGAGGTAATCGCTCACCTCGGTCGCCCGCACGCCCAGATACGAACCTTCCAGCACGAAATCGAGGCGGTCGTTCGCCTGCCACTGCCACGATACGTTGAGCGACGGCCGCTTGAGCGATCCGCTTTCCTCGCCGTAGGTCACCGCAAAGGGGATGATCGTGTCCTGCAGCTCTGGCGGCAGCAGCGCATTGCTGGCGCTGCCCGAGAAGAAGCCGATCTGTTGCGGCGATTCGGCCGCGACCCAGTTCTCTTGATAGTTGTTCTGGGTGAGCGATCCGTTGAGCAGAAAGCCCATCTCGCCGATGCCGGTGTCGAAGCGCTCCGCGATCAGCAGGCTGCCGTACGGACTCTTGGTGTCGCCGATGTCGGAGAATGTCTCGCGGAAGCTGCCCGCGACGGTCAGTCCCTTCTCCATGTCCAGCGGCCGGCGCAGTTCGACGTTGACCGTGCCGGCGATGCCGCCCTCGGTCTGGCTGGCGCTGCGCGTCTTGTAGACGTCGACCGACTTGAGCAGTTCGGCAGGAATGTCCGCCAGATTGAGCGACCGCGACCCCGCCGCGCTCGCTTCGTTGCCGTTGATGGTGGTCTGCACGTCGGAGAGACCGCGGATCGTCACGCTCGATCCCTCGCCGTGGACGCGGTCGATCTGGACGCCGGTCACGCGCGCGAGCGCCTCGGGCACGTTGTTGTCCGGCAACTTGCCGACGTCCTCGGCCACCACCGAGTCGACGATCTCGCGAGAGTTGCGCTTCTTCTCGATCGCACTGGCGACGGAGCCGCGGATGCCGGTGACGATCACCTCGCCCTTGGTGGTTTCGACCGACGACACGACCTCTTCGTCCGGATCGGGGAGCGTCTCCTGGGCGCTCGCCTGCGTTGCGGCGAGAACGCCGATCGATACTCCCGCCAGCGCCAGCCCCTTGCCGACCGCCACGATGCCTACGCGTCCCCGTCCCATTCGCTTGTCCCCGCCTAATGATACGACAATAATACTCCGTCTTTATAACGTATACCATATGTCGGAGTATTGCTGTGTCAAGCGGTCGGCAGCCTGGACAAAGCCAGGCAAGAAAAAGGGCGGCCCGTCGGGGGTGACGGACCGCCCAAGGCGGGGACGAGGGACGGACGAGGAGGCTCGGGAGCAGCCTGCCTCAGCCGGCGCGAAGGCGCGTTCCCGCCAATCGGCCGCGGCCGATGCTGGTGAGCAGCGTCTCGAACTGATGGGTGGTGAAGCCGGCACCCAGGAAGTTCTTGATCTCGGAAGTGGGCAGGTTGTCGCCGCGGTGCCACGCGAGCACGGCGATCCGGCGCAGCGCCTCCAGCCGCGGATCGGCTAGCGGCGTGCGTGCGCGGGCGCCGAACAGCGACCCCATCGCCATCGCGATCCGGCCGGGACGCTTGAGGCTCGACAGCGTCTCGCGGCGCGCGATCGCCACCACCGACCATTCGAGCGCCGAGAGGCCCTCCGCGGCAGGCACCGGATCGGGCTGCGGCACCGTCGGTGCGGCAACCGCCTTGGCAGCTGCAGCGCCGCCCAACTCGCTGAACGTCAGATACGCCATGAACATTCCCCTTCCGTGCGAATGGGCAGGTCCACGGCGGCGCCGCTGTCGTTGCCCTCAATACCTACTGTGCGGTACAGAAGGGCAGCGGGGTCGTCAAACGCTAATTGTACCGGATGGTATCTTTTATCGACGAATTGCGATCAGGCGCTCGGCCACATCGTCAGGCTGGTGTCGACCAGCGCGTCCAGCGCCTCGCGGCTGGCCCCCATCCCCGCCTGCACCGTGATCCCCTGCAGGATGGCGATGAGGTAGGAGGTAAGCCCGGCGGCGTCGATCGCAGCGGGCAGGTCGCCCTCGGTCTTCGCGCGTTCGAACCGGGCGACCAGCGCGGCGTTGGAGGATGCGCGGCGCTGGATCACCTCGTCGCGGATCGACTCGGCATCCGCACCGCAGGCGACGGAGCTGATCACGCCCAGGCAGCCGCGCGGTCCGGTGGTGCTGGCGTGGATCTCGACCGCGCCGCGCAACAGCCGCTCGGAAACGGCGCGGGCGGTCGGCTCCTCGAGCGCGGCGCGAATATAGTTGAGCTTCTCGTGCTCGTAGAGGTCGAGCGCCTTGCGGAACAACGATTCCTTGTTGCCGAACGCGGCATAGAGGCTGGGGCGCGTGATCCCCATCGCCTCGGTCAGGTCCGAGAGCGAGGTGCCCTCATAGCCCTTGCTCCAGAACACGCGGAGCGCAGCGGCCAACGCCTCGTCGACATCGAACTCGCGGGGACGGCCCCGACCGGAACAGCAAAGCGCGGCTTTCATAATGGCCGGTATATAAGCGACTTAGCGCGGAATGCATCCCCTATCCCTGGCCCTATAGCTGGCGCAGCGCGCGGGCCGGCCGCGTGCCGAGAATCGGCAAGGCGCCGAGCACCCCGATCAGCAGCGTCACCCCCGCCCCCGCCGCGAGCGTCGCCAGGACCACGGCATAGTCCGGCAGCCATTCGAAGCGGAACACCTCCACCACCACATACCATGCGCCCCCCAGCCCGAGCGCGAGCGCCAGCGCGGCGATCGCGGCGCTGAGCAGCGCATATTCGAGCGCCTGCACCGCCAACACCTGCGCGCGGGTGGCGCCCAGCGTCTTGAGGATCACCCCGTCGTAGGTCCGCGCCTCGCGCGCGGCGGCAATCGCGCCGATCAGCACGGCGATGCCGGCGAGGATCGCGACCGAAGCCGCCGCGGCGATCGCGGTCGCCATCTGCCCCACCAGCGTACGCACCTGGCCGATCACGCCGCGCACCTCGATCACCGAGACCGAGGGGAAGCGCGGCAGCAGCGCACGGGTTACCGCCCCCTCCTGCCCCGTCGGCAGATCGATCGTCGCCGCCAGATTGTGCGGCACGTCGGCGATGGCGTTGGGGCTGAACACCATGACGAAGTTGAACCCCATCGTGTCCCAGTGGATACGCCGGAACGAGGCGACCCGCGCCTCGCGCTCGACGCCGAGCAGCGAATAGCGGATCGGATCGCCGATCTTCAGCCCCAGCGCGCGGCCGAGGTCGACGTCGAGTGAGACCAGCGGCGGCCCGGCATAGCCCGCCGGCCACCAGCTGCCCCCGACCAGCTCGTTGCTGTCGGGAAGCGTCTCGGCATAGGTGAGCCCGCGCTCGCCGCGCAGCGCCCAGGCGCCCTCGGGCAGCGTCTCGAGGTCCGCGACACGGGTGTCGCCATAGCCGGTGATCGTCCCGCGCAGCAACGGCACCATGCGGATGTCGGCCCGCGGTGCGGCGCCGGTGACGGTACGGCGGAACGCCGGCACCTGATCGCGCGGCACGTCGAGCGCGAACAGCGCCGGCGCGCGCTGCGGGATGGTCTGGCGGATGTTGGCGTCGATGCTGGTGCGGATGGCCGCCAGCAGCACGAACAGCGTGAGCCCCAGCCCCAGCGCCACCACCAGCGTCACCGTCCGCGCGCCCGGGCGGTGGAGGCCGGTGAGCGCCAGCCGCAGCAGCGGACGGTGCGGACGTGGCAGCCGCGCGGCGACCCGGCGCACGCCCCAGCCGAAGCCGGCGAGCAGCAGCAGCGTGCCGGCGATCGTCGCGAGGAAACTCGCGGTGAACCCCGGCTGGTCGGCGGTAGCGACGGCGATCGCGACCACCAGTACGCCTGCGCCCAGCGTCCAGGGCAGCACCCGCCGCCACGGCGCGCGGCGCAGATCAAGGCTGCCGCGCAGCAGCCCCGCGGCGGGCACGGTGCCCGCGCGCACCAGCGGCGGCGCGGTGAACGCGAGCGCGGTGAGCAGCCCATAGGCGGCGGCGAGCGCGAGCGGCGCCGGATAGATCGCGAACTCGGGTGCGACCGGCAGCACGTCGCCGGCGATCCACAGGATCAGCGGCACCGCGGCGACGCCGGCGACCAGCCCGAGCAGGATGCCGATGCCGGCGACCACCGCCACCTGCAGCAGATACACGCGCGCGATCCCGCCGGAGGTCGCCCCCAGCACCTTGAGTGCGGCGATGCTGCCGCGGCGGCTGTCGAGATAGGAGCCGACGCCGTTGCCGACGCCGATTCCGGCGATCGCCAGCGCGGCGAGCCCGACCAGCACCAGGAACTGCCCCATCCGATCGAGGAAGCGCGCCGCACCGGGCGAAGCGCGATCGCGCGTCTTGCTCTCCCACCCCCCGTCGGGAAAGGCGCGCTGGATCGCTTCGACCGCCGCATCCGGCACGCGGCCGGGCGGCAGTGCGACGCGATATTTGGTTTCGTAGAGGCTGCCCGGCTGGATCAGCCCGGTACGCGCGATGCCCGGCGCGGCGACGATCGCCACCGGCCCGAGCGTGAACCCCTCGCCCAGTCGGTCGGGCTCGTCGGCGATGATGCCGGCGATCGCGAAGCGGGCGGTGCCGAGCCGCAGCGTGTCGCCGACGCCGACCGCCAGACGATCGGCCAACCCCGGCGCGATCCACACGCGGGCGGGGTCGCTCGGCCGTACGCTGCTGCCGTCGGCGAGACGCAGCTGGCCGTAAAGGGGATAGGCAGTGTCGACGCCCTTGAGCGTCACCGGCACCGTCTGCGGCCCGTCGCCACCGCCGTCGCGCACCGCCATCGCCTGCATCGACGTCGTTTCGGAGACGCGGCCCAGCCGGGCGAAGGCGGCGCGTTCCTGCGACGTGGCGGCACGCTGGGAGGTGGCGAACTCGACGTCGCCGCCGAGGATCGCGGCACCACGCGCCTTCAGCTCGCCGTCGATCGCGGCCGACAGGCTGCCGATCGCCGCGAGCGCACCGACGCCCAGGAACATGCACACCAGCAGCAGCCGCAAGCCACGAAAGCGCCCGTGCAGCTCGCGGCGCGCGAGCCGCCACGCCAGCCGCCAGTCGCTCACTTGGTGTCGTCCCGTACGATCCGACCATCGGCGAGCGAGACGATGCGGTCGCAGCGCTCGGCCAGCGCCGCATCGTGGGTGATCACCACCAGCGTCGCGCCGGTCGCCTGCCGCCGCTCGAACAGCAGATCCATGATCGCGCTGCCGGTCGCGGCATCCAGGTTGCCGGTCGGCTCGTCGGCGAAGACGATCTCCGGCCGTCCCGCCAACGCGCGCGCGATCGCGACGCGCTGCTGCTCGCCACCGGACAGTTGGGCGGGATAGTGGCGCAGCCGGTGTCCGAGGCCGACCGCGGTCAGCTCCGCCTCGGCACGCGCGAAGGCGTCGGCGGCACCGGCGAGCTCCATCGGCACCGCGACATTTTCCAGCGCCGTCATCGTCGGCAGGAGGTGGAATGCCTGGAGCACGATGCCGATGCGACCGCGCCGGGCGCGGGCGAGCGCATCCTCGTCGAGCGCCCCGAAGTCGAGGCCCGCGACGGTGACGCTGCCGCCGGTCGCCCGCTCCAGACCGGACAACACCGCCATCAACGACGACTTGCCCGATCCCGAGGCGCCGAGCAGCGCCAGGCTGGTGCCGCGCGCTACCGAGAGGTCGATGCCGCGCAGGATCGGCGTCGCCGCTTCGGCATCGCCGAGCGTCAAGGTGACATCGCGGGCGACGATCACCATATCGCCGTGGTCGGTTTCGGACATGTCGGAGGATCGCGTTGGAGAAGGGAAGTGTCGGTTATGGGGTGGGGACGCTGCTTCTCCAAGCCTTGCTGCTCGGCGGCTGCGACGACCGGAGCGCAGACGGCGTCCCGCCCGAACAGGCGACTGTGCCGGTGAACCGCGCCGAGGCGACGCCCGTGCCTTCGCCCAGCGTGCCCAATGGTCCCGAGCGGCTGGTGCTGGCGTTCGGCGACAGCCTCTATGCCGGCTACGGCCTCGCGCGCGGGCAGAGCCTTCCCGACGGGTTGCAGACGGCGCTGCGCAACGCCGGCATCAACGCGACCGTGGTCAACGCCGGCGTATCGGGCGACACGACCGCGGCGGGACGCCAGCGGCTCGCCTTCTCGCTCGACAATCTCCAGCGCACGCCGGACCTGGTGCTGCTGGGCCTGGGCGGCAACGACGTGCTGCGCCAGATCCCGCCCGCCACCACGCGCGACAATCTGAAGGCGATGCTGGAGGAGCTCAAGCGCCGCAACATTCCGGTCGTGCTGACGGGGATGATGGCGCCGCCCAACCTGGGCGGCGACTATGCCGGCGCGTTCAACCGGATCTTCCCGGAACTGGCCGAGGAATATGACGCGGTGCTCTATCCGTTCGTGCTGAACGGCGTGATCGGCAATCCCGCGCTGATGCAGGCCGACCGCGTGCACCCGAACGCCAAGGGCGTGCAGCAGATGGTCACCCGCATCGCGCCGGTGGTCACGGAACGGCTGCAGCGGCTGGATTGAGGGGAGCGCACAACTTCTCTCCCGCCCGTCATGCTGACAAAAGTCAGCATCCAGACGCGCAACACCCGCGGCTCAAGTAGGTAGCGTCAATTGATCCTGACTTCCGTCAGGATGACGGGGGTGGATGGCGCGCGCGTCCGCCACTCAACGTGCTCCTGCACAGGCAGGAGCCTAGGGTTACCGGCGGCACCGGTAGTGGCTCTGGGCTCCTGCCTGCGCAGAAGCACGGCCGGCGAGCCGCTGGTGGCGGTTGAACCACCCCTGCTCGGCAGCGGCGCTACCGCCTTAGACCGTGAAGCTCTCTCCGCACCCGCAAGCGCCCTTGGCGTTCGGGTTGTTGAACACGAACCCCGCGGTGAAGTCGTCCTCCACCCAGTCCATCGTCGAGCCAACTAGGTACAGGATCGATCCGCCGTCCACGAACAGCGTGCCGCCGGCGGTGTCGATACGCTCGTCGAACGGCTTGGCCTCGGTCACATAGTCGACCGAATAGGCGAGCCCCGAACAGCCGCGGCGTGGCGTCGACAGCTTGACGCCCACCGAACCCTCCGGCGCCTTGGCCATGAGGTCGGCGATGCGCTGCTCGGCCGACGGCGTCAGCGCGAGCGCGGCAGGACGGGGGCGGAGGGTGGTGGCCACAAATTGTTCCTTGCTTACAACATGCCCAGTTCGAGCTTGGCCTCGTCGGACATCTTCTGCGGGTCCCAGGGCGGATCCCAGATCAGGTTCACCTCGGCCGTGCCGACGCCCGGCACCGCGCCGACGCGCAGTTCGACCTCGGCCGGCATCGATTCCGCGACCGGGCAATGCGGCGTCGTCAGCGTCATGGTGACGGCGACATGGCCGTCGGCGGTGACGTCGACGCCATAGATCAGCCCCAGGTCGTAGATGTTGACCGGGATTTCGGGGTCGTAGATCTCCTTCAGCGCCGCGATCACGGCGTCGTAGATTGCGCCGCCCGGCTCTCCGGCCGACACCGGCTCCGGCTTCTGCGCCAGAAAGCCTTCCAGATAGTCGCGGCGGCGCGGCTCCGCCCCCGCATCGGCCGGAGCGTCGACCACCTCGTCCACGCGCGCCTTGCGCGGCGCGTCCACCGTGTCGACCTCTTCCACCGCGATCCTGCGTGTCTCGTCCATTACCCGAAGATCCTGCTTACTCGTTCCAGTCCGCGCACCAGCGCCTCCACGTCGGCGGCCGAATTATAGACGCCGAAGCTCGCCCGCGCGGTCGCCGGCACGCCCAGCCGGTCCATCAGCGGCTGCGCGCAATGGTGGCCGGCGCGGATCGCCACGCGCTCCTCGTCCAAGATGGTGCCGATGTCGTGCGGATGCACCCCCTCGATCGCGAAGCTGACGATGCCGGCGGAATCCTCCGGCCCGAACAGCGTCACCGAGTTGATCCGCCCCAGCCCTTCGCGCGCGGCGGCGACCAGCGCGGTCTCATGCGCGTGGATCGCGTCGAGGCCGATGCCGGCGACATAACCGATCGCGGCATGCAGCCCGAGCACGCCGACGATGTGCGGCGTCCCCGCCTCGAACCGCCCCGGCGGCGGCGCATAGGTGGTGCGCTCGAACGTCACCCGGTCGATCATCGAACCGCCGCCCTGGTACGGCGGCATCGCCTCCAGCAGTTCCGCCCTGCCCCACAGCACGCCGATGCCGGTCGGGCCGTAGAGCTTGTGACCGGAGAAGACGTAGAAGTCGCAGCCGAGCTTCGTCACGTCCACCGGCAGCCGCGCGACCGCCTGGCAGCCGTCGAGCAGAATCTTGGCGCCGACACCATGCGCCAGCTTTACCGCACGCGGCACGTCGAGCACCGACCCCAGCACGTTGGACACATGCGCCAGCGCGACCAGCTTGTGCTCCGGCCGCAGCATCCACTCCATCGCATCGAGGTCGATGCGGCCGTCTGCGGTGAGCGGCACCACGTCGATCGCCGCGCCCACGCGCTCGGCGACCATCTGCCACGGCACGATATTGCTGTGGTGCTCCAGCATCGACAGCAGGATGCGGTCGCCCGCCTTGAGCTGCGTTCCCGCCCAGCATTGCGCGACCAGGTTGATCCCCTCGGTAGCACCGCGGGTGAAGACGATCTCGTCCGGCGAGCCCGCGCCGACGAAGTCCGCCACCCGCCGCCGCGCCGCCTCGAACGCCAGCGTCATGTCGGCCGAGCGCTGGTAGACGCCGCGGTGGACGGTAGCATAGGTCTCGCCATAGCCGCGCGCGATCGCGTCGAGCACCGGCCGCGGCTTCTGCGCGGTCGCGGCGGTGTCGAGATAGGCATAGCCCGCCGGGATCGCCGGGAAGTCGGCGACCACGTCGAGCGGGCGGGTATCGGCCAGCACGCTCACAAGGCGGCTTCCAGCCAGCGATCGGCGTCCGCCACGAACGCCTCGCGCACCACCTCCTGGCCGATGCGGTCGAGCGAGTCCGCCACGAATGCGCGGGTCAGCAGTGCCTTGGCGCGCGGGCGCGGCACGCCGCGGCTCTGGAGATAGAAGAGCGCGCGGTCGTCGAGTTCGCCAACCGTCGCGCCATGCGCGCACTTCACGTCGTCGGCAAAGATCTCCAGCTCGGGCTTGAGGTTCACCGTCGCGGTGCGCTGAAGCAGGATGCCGCGCAACGACTGCTCACCGTCGGTCTTTTGCGCACCGCGCGCGACGTCGACGCGCGCGGCGAGGCTCGCGGCCGAACGGTCGGCGGCGACCGCGCGCCAGGTCTGGTGGCTGGTGCCGCGCTCGGCGGCGTGGCGCACGGTGACCGCGCACTCCTGCCGCTGCTCGCCGCGGGTCAGCAGCGCGCCGCCCATTTCCGCGTACGCATCGGTGCCGCTGACGACGAGTTCGCCGTCGATGCGGCTGCCCATGCCGCCGGCGCCCAGGAAGGTCGACGCATAGCTCGCCGCCTCGCCGATCTCGGCCTCGTCGCGGATCGACACGAAGCCATCGGTTTGGATCAGCCGCACGGAGCGCATCAGCCGGGCACCGCGCGCGAGTTCGATCCGCGTCTGGCGATTGGCCCAGCCGGTGCCGACGAAGGTCTCGACCACCGACGCCGCGGCATCGGCCGCAAGCGCGATGAACCCACGCAGATGATTGTCGCCGCCCGAACCCAGATGCACGATCTGGATCGGATCGCTCACCGATTCCCGGCCGAGGTCCAGCGCCCATCCCTCGGCCGCGCCGAAGCGGGCGAGCGGATGCTCGCTGGTCCAAGCGCGGCGACCGACGGTCACCGGCCCTGGCGCGCTGCGCTCCGCATCATAGACGCCATCGACGAACACCAGCCGCGGACCGGCAAGCGGCAGCAGCACGGCGTCGAGATCAGGCGCAGTCCCGCGCGGGCTCTCGGCCGCGCGCTGCAACGCCGGCAGGTCCGCCCAGCGCCACCGCTCGGACTTGGGCGAGGGGAGTTCGAGGGTGTCAGCCACGGGCGTTCTCCCGTACCCCGGCGGAGGCCGGGGCCCAGTTGCGAGCGGCCCGATGCTGGACCCCGGCCTTCGCCGGGGTACGGCGGTGCACGACGGCAGCAACCATCACGCCGCAACCTGCGCGTAGCCCTCACGCTCCAGCTCGAGCGCGAGTTCGGCGCCACCGGTGCGCACGATCCGCCCGTCCGCGAGCACATGGACCACGTCCGGCTTCACGTAATCCAGCAGCCGCTGATAGTGGGTGATCAGGATCACCGCCTTGTCGGGCGCGCGCATAATGCGGTTGATACCGTCGCCAACGATCCGCAGCGCGTCGATGTCGAGGCCGCTGTCGGTCTCGTCCAGGATCGCGAGCTTGGGATCGAGGATGCCCATCTGCACCATCTCGTTGCGCTTCTTCTCGCCGCCCGAAAAGCCGACGTTGACCGGACGCTTGAGCATTTCCGCGTCCATGCTCAGCGCATCGGCCTGCGCGCGGGCGAGCTTCAGGAATTCGCCGCCCGACAGCGGCTTCTCGTCGCGCGTCTTGCGCTGGGCGTTGAGCGCCTCGCGCAGGAACTGGACGTTGGAGACGCCGGGAATCTCGACCGGGTACTGGAAGCCCAGGAACAGGCCGGCAGCCGCGCGCGCGTCCGCCTCCATCTCCAGCAGGTCCTCGCCCGCGAAGGTCACCGAACCCTCGATCACCTCATAGCCGGGACGGCCGCCGAGGACGTAGCCGAGCGTCGACTTGCCAGCGCCGTTCGGCCCCATGATCGCATGCACCTCGCCCGCGTTGACGGTCAGCGAGAGGCCCTTGAGGATCGGCTTGCCGTCGATCTCGGCGTGCAGGTTTTTGATTTTGAGCATGTTCTTCTCGGCGTCAGAGCTGGGGACGAAGGGCCAAGGCGCGCATCTCCAGCGCAGCCTTGCCGTCGAAATACTGGTCGAGCACTTGCGTGCGCCGCTCGGCGGAGGCGAAGCCGGGCTTGGTGGCGAGCACGGGATTGATCTTGGCGATTGCCGCCTCGCGCACGTCGGCGCAGTGCGCGAGCACCTGCTCCCGGGTCAGGTCGGGCGCGTCCTGCTGGGCGCTTCGCAAGCACGCGGAATAGGGCAGCCCCGCACGCAGCAGCACCGGCATGGGCGGCAGCTGGGGCATGGCGGCAGCCTGAAGCAGCGCGAGGAGCGCGATCATCCGACGCTCCCTTCCAGGCTGATGCCCAGCAGCTTCTGCGCCTCGACCGCGAACTCCATCGGCAGCTGCTGCAGCACCTCGCGCGCGAAGCCGTTGACGATCAGCGCCACCGCCGCTTCCTGGTCGAGCCCGCGCTGCATGGCGTAGAACAGCTGGTCCTCACTGATCTTCGACGTGGTCGCCTCATGCTCGATCTGCGCGGAGGGGTTCTTCACCTCGATGTACGGCACCGTATGCGCACCGCACTGGTCGCCCAGCAGCAGGCTGTCGCACTGGGTGAAGTTGCGCACGTTCTCGGCCGTCGGCCCGACGCGCACCAGCCCGCGATAGGTGTTGTCCGAGCGTCCGGCCGAAATGCCCTTCGACACGATCGTCGAGCGGCTGCCCTTGCCCAGATGGATCATCTTGGTGCCGGTGTCGGCCTGCTGGCGGTTGTTGGTCACCGCCACCGAATAGAATTCGCCGACGCTGTTCTCGCCCGCCAGCACGCAGCTCGGGTATTTCCAAGTGATCGCCGAGCCGGTCTCGACCTGCGTCCACGACACCTTCGAATTCTTGCCCTGGCACAGCGCACGCTTAGTGACGAAATTGTAGATGCCGCCGACGCCGTTCTCGTCGCCCGGATACCAGTTCTGCACCGTAGAATATTTGATCTCGGCATCGTCCAGCGCGACCAGCTCCACGACGGCAGCGTGCAGCTGGTTCTCGTCACGCATAGGCGCGGTGCAGCCCTCCAGGTACGACACATACGCGCCCTTGTCGGCGACGATCAGCGTGCGTTCGAACTGGCCGGTGTTCTCCGCGTTGATGCGGAAATAGGTCGACAGCTCCATCGGGCAGCGCACGCCCTCGGGAATGTAGACGAAGGTGCCGTCCGAGAAGACCGCCGAGTTCAACGTCGCGAAATAGTTGTCGCGCTGGGGCACGACCTTGCCGAGCCACTTCTTCACCAGTTCGGGATATTCGCGGATCGCTTCCGAGATCGAGCGGAAGATCACGCCCGCCGCCTCCAGCTCCTTGCGGAAGGTGGTGGCGACCGAGACGCTGTCGAACACCGCGTCGACCGCGACCTTGCGCGCGCCCTCGACGCCGGCGAGCACCTTCTGCTCCTCGATCGGGATGCCGAGCTTCTCGTAGGTGCGGCGGATCTCGGGGTCGAGCTCGTCCAGCGAGGCGATCGTCGCCTTTGCCTTGGGCTCGGCGTAATAATAGGCGTCCTGATAGTCGATCGGCGGGACGTTGAGCTTCGCCCAGTCCGGCGCCTCCATCGTCTGCCACAGGCGGAACGCCTTCAGACGCCAGTCGAGCATCCATTCGGGCTCGCCTTTCTTGGCGGAGATGTAGCGAACGGTCTCCTCGCTCAGCCCCTTGGGCGCGAACTCCTGTTCGACGTCGGAGGCGAAGCCCCACTCGTACTTCTTGTTCGCGGCGGCCAGCGCCTCTGCGTTCCTGGTGGCCATGCTACGCCTCTACCTTCGCTTCGTTCGCTTGGCGCGGGGCGGAGACTTCCGCCGGCGCCGCATTCAGACTTGCGAGGCTCACTCCTGCGAGCGCCCCGCGGACCGTGTCGTTGACCAACTGCAGGTGCGGGCGCACGCGGCAGTTGCCGACGCTGCACTCGCGCCCCTCGTCGACGCAGGTGGTGAGCGCGATCGGCCCCTCCACCGCCTCGACGATGTCGACAAGCGAGATCGCCGCCGCCGGCCGCGCCAGCCGGAAGCCGCCCGCCGCCCCGCGCCCGGTCTCGATCAGCCCGGCCGCCGACAGCCGGCTCACCAGCTTCTGCACGGTCGGCAGCGGCAGCCCCGTCTCCTCGGCCAGCCGCGTCGCGTTGAGCCGCGCCACGCCACCGCAGTGACGTGCAGTCGCGCTCATCATCACGACGGCGTAATCGGCAAGGCTCGAAAGACGCATGGCTCCAATCGGATCATTCCGGTCTGATTTGCAGATGGTGGCGAGGGGCGGCGGGGTCAACCCGTTTTTGCAGCTGCGAAGCGGGACGCGGCACGATTGTTCCGATCGGCGTGATCGTGTCGCTGCATCACGCTGCTTTGACCCCCTTCCCCGTCGCTGCCATAGCCGCGCGATGCGCTTCTACCATCCCTTGCTGTTCGCCCTCGATGCCGAGCGCGCGCACCGCCTGACGATCCGCATGCTCGCCGCCTGGGGCGCGGCCGGGACGCCGTTCGCCGACGGCCCCGACGATCGCCACGCGGTGACGGTCGCGGGAGTGCGCTTTCCCAACCCGGTCGGGCTCGCCGCCGGGGTCGACAAGGATGCGGAAGCGGTCACCGGCTTCTTCGCGCTCGGCTTCGGCTCGGTCGAGGTCGGCACGCTCACCCCGCGGCCGCAGCCGGGCAATCCGCAGCCGCGGTTGTTCCGGCTGGTCGAGGATCGCGCGGTCATCAACCGCATGGGGTTCAACAACGGCGGCCTCGACGCCGCGCTCGACCGCATTGCCAAGCTGCCCAAGCGGCGCGGCGTGCTCGGCATCAACGTCGGCGCCAACAAGGACTCGGTTGCAGGCGACAGCGCCATCGCCGACTATGTCGCGGGCGTCGCCAAGGCGGCGCCCCTTGCCGACTATCTGACGATCAACATCAGCTCGCCCAACACGCCGGGCCTGCGCAACCTTCAGGCGCAGCCGGCGCTCGGCGAGTTGATCGCCGCCTGCGATGCCGCGCGCCACACGGGCGGCAAGCGCGTGCCGCTGTTCCTGAAGGTCGCCCCCGATCTCGACCGCGCCGGGCTGGAAGTCGCGGCGCGGGCGGCGATCGACGGCGGCATCGATGCGCTGGTCGTCTCCAACACCACCATCTCGCGCCCCGCCGGGCTGCGCTCGGGCAATGCCGGGGAGACCGGGGGCCTTTCGGGCGCGCCGCTCGCCGACCTCGCCCGCGCCAAGCTGGCCGAGGCGCGCGCCATCACCGGCGGCGCGCTGCCGCTGGTGTCGGTCGGCGGGATCGGCTCGCCCGACGAGGCCCAGCGCCGGCTCGATGCGGGGGCGAGCCTGGTCCAGCTCTATTCGGCGCTGGTCTACGAAGGGCCGAGGCTGGCGCGGCGGATCGTGAAGGGATTGCACCGCAACCCCTCGTCGTCATCCTGACGTCCCCCCTTCGTCATCCTGACGAAAGTCTGGATCCATTGCCGCACCGGCTGGAGTCGCGAGCGTAGCGCGAATGGATGCTGACTTGCGTCAGCATGACGGGGTGGCGGGGATGACGGGTGGCGGGTATGGAAAGCCCCCCCTCAATCCTCGGCGGCGATCGTCACGCGCAGGCCGTCGAGCGCGTCGGTGAACGGGATCTGGCACGACAGCCGCGAGCGCTGGTCGCGGTCCGACGTGCTGTCGAGCAGTTCGTCCTCGTCCTCGCTCATCGCCGGCAGCAGCGGCAGGAACTCGGCATCGACGTGGACGTGGCAGGTCGCGCAGCTGCAGCAGCCGCCGCACAGCGCGAGCAGTTCGTCGACGCCGGCGTCGCGGATCACCTCCATCACGCTCAGCCCCACTTCTGCGGGCACGCTTCGTTCTTCTCCTTCGCGCGTGGTAACGGTAAGCGTGAGCATGCATTTTCTCCAGAACAGCTGGCAGCGCATTGGCGACCGCCGCAGGCAAATTCAAGGCGCGCGGGCATGGGCCTGACCGCCGAGCAGCTGCGTACGTCGCTCGATGCGCTCGCCGCCGCCGAGCCCGCCTTCGCCGCCGCGATCGGCCGCGTCGGCTACCCGCCGCCCCGCATCCGCGAGCCGGGCTATGCGACGCTGCTGCGCACGATCGTCGGCCAGCAGGTGAGCGTCCACGCCGCCGCGGCGGTGTGGCGCCGGCTGGAGGAAGCGCTCGGCGACGTGGAGGACCCGGCGCTGCTGGCGGCGGCGAGCGACGAGACGCTGCGCGCCGCCGGCCTCTCGCGGCAGAAGATCGGCTATGCCCGCAGCCTCGCCGAGGAAGTGAGCAGCGGCCGCCTCGACCTCGCCGCGCTTCCCGAGGACGACGAGGAAGCGATCGCCGCGCTTACCCGGATCAAGGGCATCGGCCGCTGGTCGGCAGAGATCTACCTGCTGTTCGCCGAAGGACGCGCCGACATCTGGCCGGCGGGCGACCTGGCGGTGCAGATCGAGGTCGGCCGCATCCTCGGCCACGCCGAGCGTCCCAACGAGAAGCTGGTCCGCGTCCTCGCCGACGCCTGGCGCCCGCATCGCGGTGCCGCAGCGATCTTCGCTTGGCACCATTACAACAGCAAGATGGACGTGATCTGAGGCGTCAGCGCCGCGCGATCCGCTGAAGCCAGTCCCCCATCCACGCGCCCGCCGCCGCCTCGAGCGGTGCGGCATGGCGCGCGGCATCGTCGCGCAGCGCCCGCGGATCGATCCCCGCAGCGTCGAGCTCGGCGGCATGGCCGACCAGCCAGCGCTCGAACCCGCCGCCCAGCACCTCCGGGTGGAACTGCAGCGCGAGGATATGCGCGCCCCGCGCGAACGCCTGGTTCGGCGTCTGCGCCGTCGACGCCAGCGGCGTGCAACCGGCGGGCACCTCGAAGGTGTCGCCGTGCCAGTGCAGCACCGGCACGCCGTCGAGGGGGGCGAGCAGACCGGCGCCCTCCCCGCGAAGCGTCACCGGCGCCCAGCCGATTTCCTTGCCGCCCGACGCATAGACCCGCGCGTCCAGCGCCGCCGCCATCAGCTGCGCGCCGAGACAGATGCCCAGCGTCGGCAGGTCGGCCGCCAGCCGTCGCCGCAGCAGCGCCACCTCGTCGGCCAGGAACGGATAGCGCGCCGCGTCGTACACGCCGACGGGGCCGCCCAGCACCACCAGCAGATCCGGCGCGAGCGGATCGATCGCGGCCACGCCCTCGCTCGCCGCATCGACGTAGCGGATGCGATACCCCGCCGCCTCCAGCGGGCCGGCGAAGCTGCCGAGGTCCTCGAACGCGATATGGCGGATGGCGACGGCGGTGGGGCTGTGCATGTCGGTTCTATCCCGCCACCAATTCGCTTGCGCAACCTCCCTCGCCCGCGAATAACGGCCGCGTGGCTTTCTCCCCCGTTCTCTCCACCGTCGCCGAAACCATCCAGGTCGCGATCGCGCCGGTCTTCCTGCTCGCCGGGCTCGGCGCGATCCTCAACGTCATGGTGGGGCGGCTGGCGCGAATCGTCGACCGCTCGCGCCAGCTGGAGGCGCTGCACCTGCGCGCGATCGGCCCCGAGCGCGAGCGCCACATCCATGAGCTGCGGCTGATCGATGGGCGCATCCGCACGATCAACAACGCGGTCTATTTAGTCGTGATGGCAGCGATCGCGATCTGCCTGGTGGTCGCGATGCTGTTCGTGGCGGAACTTGCGAACCTGCAGATCGGACAGGTGATCGCCGTCGCCTTCATCGTCTCGATGCTGCTGCTGACCGGCGGGCTGATCTGCTTCCTGATCGAGATTCACATGTCGGTTCGCGCGATCCGCGTGCGTTCCGACCTGATCCACCCGACGCTGCCGTGAGCCGCGCGGCCGAGCGCCGGCTGCTCCAGGCGGTGGTGGCGCTGCTCTGCCTGATCCCGCTGTCGACCGCGACCGCCGGCATCCTGGGCGGCGCCGAATGGCTGGCGAAGATGCCGGTGCGACCCAGCCTCGACAGCCATTTCCGATACATGTCCGGCATCTTCCTGGGGATGGCGTTCGGCTTCGCCAGCTGCATTCCCGCGATCGAGCGCCAGGGCACCCGCTTCCGCCTGCTGGGGATGATGGTGATACTCGGCGGCCTCGCGCGGCTGTGGTCGCTGCTGAGCGTCGGCGCGCCCTCGACCGGCCACCTCATCGGGCTGTGCGTCGAGCTGGGCGCGGTGCCGCTGGTGCTGCTGTGGCAGCGCAGCCTGGAGCGGCGCTGGCGTTAACGCGCCGCCTCCAGTCCCCCGCCCGTCGCAACCGTCTCGGCATAGCCGGGCTTCACCCGCATCCGCCCGCGCTGCTCGAATGCGTAGCCGGCGCCGAGCAGCAACGCTTCGCTGTACTTCGGCCCGAGGAACGACAGGCCGGCGGGTAGCCCCTGCACCAGCCCCATCGGCACCGTCAGATGCGGGTAGCCGGCGACCGCGGGCAGCTCGCTCGCAGAGGGCGGCACGAAATGGTCGCCGTGCACCGGGTCGCTCAGCCAGGGGAGGCCGTAGCTCGGCTCGACCAGCAGCGCGACCTTCGCCTCCGCCAGCATCGCGTCGATCCCCTCGGCGCCCGCCAGCCGCAGCGACGTCGCGCGCGCCTGCCGATAGGCGGGGTCGTCGAGCCCGGGCAGCGTCACCGCCGCTTCGAACAGGTCCTGGCCGAAGAACGGCATCTCGTCATCGGCGTGGGCGACGTTGAACGCGATCACCTGAGCGAGCGTACGGGTCTTCACCGTTGGCGGGGTGCTGGCGAGATAGGCGTCGAGATCGGCCTTGAGCTCGGTCTTGAGCACCAGCAGCTCCGCCTCGCCGGGCCCGTCCGCCTTGGGCGGGGTGACGTCGACCAGCGTCGCGCCGGCATCGCGCAGCACCGCCAGCGCCGCGCCGAAGCGCCGGGCAAGCGGCGCCGCCATCTCCGGCCGGATCACGCCGACGCGCACGCCCTGCAACGCGTCGGGGGAGAGCGCCGCGGCATAGTCCGCGCGGTGGCGGTCGGCATCGCGGGTGGTCGGATCGACGGGATCGCTGCCGACCATCGCCGAGAACAGCAGCGCCGCGTCGCGCACGCTGCGCGCCATCGGGCCGGCGGTGTCCTGGCTGTGGCTGATCGGGACGATATGCGTCCGGCTGACGAGGCCGATCGTCGGCTTCAGCCCGACCAGCCCGGTCATCGCCGACGGGCAGACCACCGACCCGTCGGTCTCCGTCCCCACCCCCGCCGCCGCGAAGCTCGCCGCGATCGCCGCGCCGGTGCCGCTCGACGAGCCGCAGGCGGTGCGGTCGAGCGCATAGGGATTGCGCACCAGCCCGCCGACGGCGCTCCACCCGCTCATCGACGCCGACGACCGGATGTTGGCCCATTCCGACAGGTTGGTCTTGCCCAGGATCACCGCGCCCGCCGCCCGCAGCCGCGCCACCACCGGCGCGTCGCGGCCGGTGCGGTTGTCGCGGAGCGCGAGGCTTCCGGCAGTGGTCGGCAGTTCGCGCGTCTCGACATTGTCCTTGATCAGGATCGGCACGCCGTGGAGGGGGCCGCGGACTTGGCCGGCGCGCCGCTCGGCATCCAGCGCGCGCGCTTGCGCCAGCGCCTCCGGGTTGGTCGCGATCACGCTGCGCAGCGTCGGCCCCTGGCGGTCCATCGCCGCGATCCGGGCGAGATAGGCACGGGTCAGCGCCTCGCTGCTCGCGCCCGCCTTCAGCGCCGCCGCGGCATCCGCCAGCGACAGCTCCTCGACCGCCGGCGCCTGTTGCGCGGTTGCGGGCGCCGCCAGCGCCAACAGCGCAGCCCCGATCATCGTCCCTGCCGAACCCCGCATCGCCGTCCCCCATCCTGTCGCCGCAGCGTGGGACGGGCGGCGGCCGCTGGCAAGCGTCAGTGCGCGCGCAGCCGCACGAGACTGCACAGGCCCGCGAGCACGGCGAGCGCAGCGGCGGCGAGCAGCGGGGCCGGCCCGAGCCCCGCGCCCAGCGCCAGCACCACCCCGACCAGCGACGCCCCCAGCGTCTGCCCGAGCAGCCGCGAGGTCGACAGCAAGCCGCCGGCCGCCGCGGCGCGATCGCGCGGCGCGCGCCACAGGATCAGCCGCGAATTGGGCGCGAAGAACAGCCCGAACCCGCAGGCGCACAGCACCAGCCGCCAGGCGATCGCGATCCAGCCCGCATCCGTGGGAAGGAAAGCCACAAGCAGCAGCCCGGCCGTCGCGAGCGCCATCCCGAGGACGCCCAGCAGCGACGACTTCGTCCGGTCGGACAGCCAACCCGCGAGCGGCGCCACCACCAGCATGGTGAGCGGGAACGGCATGATCAGCAGCCCGACCTCGTCCGGGGAGTAGCCCATGCCGCGCTCGAATCGGAACGGCAGCGAGACGATCAGCGCGGCGGAGGCGACGAAGCCTGCGACCGCCGCCAGCGCCGACAGGCCGAGCACGCGGTCGCCGAGCAGGTCGACCGGCACCACCGGTCGGGTGCGCCGCCGCTCGCGCCGAACCAGCAGCAGCAGCGCCGCGGCGCCCAGCAGGCTAGCGACGATTCCCGGCACGGTATAGTCGTGGACCGCCGCCTCCAGCCCGCCGATCAGCAGCCCCAGACTCGCCGCGCTCCACACCCCGCCGCGCCAGTCGAAGCGGTCGTGCAGCCGCGTCGGCTCGGGCAGCGACCGGCCGACCAGCAGCGACACCAGCGCGCACGGCACCGCCGCGCAGAACACCCACCGCCAGTCGAGGTTCGACACCAGGAACCCGCCGAGCGTCGGTGCGAGGGCGTTGGACGACGCGACGATCACGCTGTTGATGCCCAGGCCGCTGCCCAGGCTGCGCTGGGGATAGATTTCCCGCAGCATCGCCGCGGAGACGCTGAGCGCCATCCCCGCCCCCAGCGCCTGCGCCGCGCGCACCGCCAGCAGCACCGGCAACGAGTTCGCGAGCAGCGCCGCCCCCGATGCGACCGCGAAGATCACCTGGCCGATCTGGTAGAGCCGCCGATGGCCGATCCGGTCGCCCAGCGTCGCGAAGGGCAGCAGCCCCATCACCAGCACCAGCTGGTAAAGCGTGACCACCGACACGACCGCATCGTTGCCCACGCCCAGATCGCGCGCGATCGTCGGCAGCGCGACGTTGGCGATGGTACCGTCGACCACGAACAGCGCCGTGCCGAACGAGATGGCGACGATCGCCGTCAGCCGGCGCGGCATCGGCAGCCCGTCGCTCCCGCTGTCTCCGGAATCGGGACGGGACTGATTCGCGACGGATCGGGCCGGTGGCTCCGCCCCGACCGCCTGATTTTCACGCAACATCGCCTCGCAACGTCCCAGCGCCCGGATCGTGCCCGAGGATGCCCGGATGCATCGTCCGCAGGCGCCAGCACCGACGCGAAAAATTTTTGAGGCGGCGGTTTTCGCTTGAAGCCTAGGAATATCCACGCGTCGCGAACCGCAACAAAGGATGAACGGCGTCTTCACCGCGACGAACCATCTTGCCAGCTTCCTCCGTTTCGGCGACACCAAGTCTTGTGGTGGCGCCAGGGGAGCGGCGCTATCGCTGGTATCCAGCGAGGGGCTCCCGTTTTGAGCGAAATGCGGCGGAAAAGCCGCGTTTGGGACGGTGCAGGCGGCGATTCAAGCCGCTTGCCGCCGCGTTCGACGACGCCACGGCGGGCCCCACGGCCCGGACAGACGGAACAGGGAACGAGGGCAGCAATGGACTTCAGGGACAGCCAGGACACGCGCGCAAGCGACGCCACGACCACGCTCGAAGCCCCCGCGGCGGCACGCGACAGCCGCTCGGTCGCCAAGCCCTATCCGGTCGAGGTCGACCACGCGCGCGACGCGCTGCTGACGGAGTTCGGCAAGGAAACGCTGACCGACCGTTATCTGCTGCCCGGCGAGAGCTTCCAGGACCTGTTCGTCCGCGTCGCCTCCGCCTATGCCGACGATGCCGGGCACGCGCAGCGCATCTACGACTATATCTCGCGCCTGTGGTTCATGCCGGCGACGCCCGTGCTGTCCAACGGCGGCACCGGCCGCGGCCTGCCGATCTCCTGCTACCTGAACTCGGTCCCCGACAGCCTGGAAGGCATCGTCGAAACCTGGAACGAGAACGTCTGGCTGGCGTCGCGCGGCGGCGGCATCGGCACCTATTGGGGCGCGGTGCGCGGCATCGGCGAGCCGGTCGGCCTCAACGGCAAGACCAGCGGCATCATCCCGTTCGTGCGCGTGATGGACTCGCTAACGCTCGCGATTTCGCAAGGATCGCTGCGCCGCGGCTCGGCCGCCTGCTACCTCGACATCTCACACCCCGAGGTCGAGGAGTTTCTCGAAATCCGGAAGACTTCGGGCGACTTCAACCGCAAGGCGCTCAACCTGCACCACGGCGTGCTGATCCCCGACGCCTTCATGGAAGCGGTGCGCGACGGCAGCGAGTGGGAGCTCAAGAGCCCCAAGGACGGCTCGGTGCGCGGCAAGGTCGACGCGCGCGCGCTGTTCCAGAAGCTGGTCGAGGTCCGCCTCGCCACCGGCGAGCCCTACATCGTCTTTTCCGACCATGTGAACTCGACGATGCCCAAGCATCATCGCGACCTGGGCCTCAAGGTCTCGACCTCGAACCTGTGCTCGGAAATCACGCTGCCGACCGGCCGCGACCACCTGGGCAACGACCGCACCGCCGTGTGCTGCCTATCCTCGCTCAACCTGGAGACGTGGGACGAGTGGAACGGCGACAAGCGCTTCATCGAGGACGTGATGCGCTTCCTCGACAACGTGCTGACCGACTATATCAAGAACGCCCCCGACGAGATGGCGCGCGCGCGCTATTCGGCCGAGCGCGAGCGTTCGGTGGGCCTGGGCGTGATGGGCTTCCACAGCTTCCTCCAGGCGCGCGGGCTGCCGTTCGAAGGCGCGATGGCCAAGTCGTGGAACCTCAAGATCTTCAAGCACATCAACGCGCAGGTGAACGAGGCGTCGATGCAGCTGGCGGTCGAGCGCGGCCCCTGCCCCGACGCCGCCGACATGGGCGTGATGGAGCGCTTTTCCTGCAAGATGGCGATCGCGCCGACCGCGTCGATCTCGATCATCTGCGGCGGCACCTCCGCGTGCATCGAGCCGATCCCGGCGAACATGTACACGCACAAGACGCTGTCGGGCTCGACCGCGGTCAAGAACCCGCACCTCCAGAAACTGCTGCGCGAAAAGTCGAAGGACTCGGACGCGGTCTGGAACTCGATCCTGGAGCATGGCGGCTCGGTCCAGCACCTCGACTTCCTGTCGGCGGACGAGAAGGCGTGCTTCAAGACCAGCTTCGAGATCGACCAGCGGTGGCTGCTCGAACTCGCCGGCGACCGCACGCCCTACATCGACCAGGCGCAGTCGCTGAACCTGTTCATCCCGGCCGACGTGGAAAAGTGGGACCTGCTGATGCTCCACTTCCGCGCGTGGGAACTGGGCATCAAGTCGCTCTATTATCTGCGGTCGAAGTCGATCCAGCGCGCGGGCTTCGCCGGCGGCGTGGAGGCGGACAACACGCCCGAGGCGCCGAAGTTCGAGATCGGCGAGAGCACCGACTACGACGAGTGCCTGGCCTGCCAGTAAGGTAGCGGCCGCCTAGCGGCGTGGGCGTTCCCCGAGTGATACTCCGGGAACGCCGGCGCCGTCCCGGCGCGATGGGGATGGAATGCACGCAGCCACCGCCACGTTCGGAACCGCCGCACCGGCCCGCAGCCTGCGGACCGGCCCGGCGTCGTCCGGATCAGAGCGGCTCGCCGCCCTTTTCCTCCTCGAAGGTGATCGCGACGTCGGCGTTGGCCGACAGACGGACCTTGTCGCCCTCGACCGCGGCAACGAGGCCGGCGGGGATGAAGTGGTGGTGGCCGGTGTGACCCTTGCCTTCGGCACCCTGGATCTCGGCACCGCTGTCCTTCTTGGTCAGCTTGATGCGGTCGCCCTCGACCTTGTCGACGGTGCCGATATGGACGCCGTCGGCGCCGATGATTTCCATATGTTCCTTGATGGCGGACACGTCTGCCATGATGGGTCTCCTCGGTTGGTTACCGTCGATGAACGCACGTCGGCGCGGATGGTCGCATGACCCGGCAGGCGCTGATCATGTATGCGGTGGCGTTCGTCGCGGCGGCGACGGGCGGCACCCTGCTGCTGCGCCTGCGCACCGCCGGCAGCGCGGGCGCGGTCTATGGCTACCGGATCGCCGGGGTGATGCTCGTCGCGCTCGGCTTCGTGCTCACCCTGTTCGCCACCGTCTTCCGCCTGGCGAGCGCGGCATGAGCGGACTCGTATGCCTGTGATCCTGGGCCTCGTCGGTGCGCTGATGCTCCTGTGCCCCAATTCAAAGCCTCTGAAGGCAATCTAACGCTCGTGCAGAAGGAGCATCGCGAATGGTAACCTTGTTCTACTGGATGCTGCTCCTCGGCAGCCTCGTCGCCGTTGGCGGCGGGCTGCTGCTGCTGGTGAAGGGGGACGCACTTCGCGCCGCGGACCTCAAGGCCGGCCGCACCAACGTTCCCGATCCGCAGGCGATGCGGAAGACGGCGAAGATGATCCTCGCGATCGGTGTCGTCGGCCTGCTCCTCGCCTTTTTCGCATTCTAAGACTTCCGGAGATTTCCCGATGTCCCTTCTCGACGCCCGCAAGACGTACAAGCCCTTCGAATATCCCTGGGCCTATGAATATTGGAAGCGCCAGCAGCAGGTGCACTGGCTGCCGGAAGAAGTGCCGCTGGGCGAGGATTGCCGCGACTGGGCGCAGAAGCTGTCGGAGCACGAGCGCAACCTGCTGACGCAGATCTTCCGCTTCTTCACCCAGGCCGACGTCGAGGTGCAGGATTGCTACCACGAGAAGTACGGCCGCGTGTTCAAGCCGACCGAGGTCAAGATGATGCTGACGGCGTTCAGCAACATGGAGACCATCCACATCGCGGCCTACAGCCACCTGCTCGACACCATCGGCATGCCCGAGAGCGAATACGGCGCCTTCCTCGACTATGCCGAGATGAAGGACAAGCACGACTATCTGCAGCAGTTCGGCGTCGACACCGACGAGGACATCGCCCGCACCCTGGCGATGTTCGGCGGCTTCACCGAAGGCGTGCAGTTGTTCGCGTCGTTCGCGATGCTGATGAACTTCCCGCGCTTCAACAAGATGAAGGGCATGGGGCAGATCGTGTCGTGGTCGGTGCGCGACGAGAGCCTGCACTGCGAAGGTATCATCCAGCTGTTCCACGCCTTCTGCAAGGAACGGGACTGCCTGACCAAGGCGGTGAAGGACGACATCGCCGACCAGTGCCAGACGACGATCCGCCTGGAGGATGCGTTCATCGACCTGGCGTTCGAGATGGGCCCGGTCAACGGCATGACGCCCAAGGAGATCAAGAAGTACATCCGCTACATCGCCGACTGGCGTCTGGGCCAGCTGGGCATGAAGCCGATCTACATGATCGACGAGCACCCGCTGCCGTGGCTGACCCCGCTGCTCAACGGCGTCGAGCACGCCAACTTCTTCGAGCAGCGCGCGACCGAATATTCGAAGGGCGCGACCCGCGGCAACTGGAACGAGGTGTGGGACAGCTTCGACAAGCGCCAGAAGGTCCGCGGCACCCCGGCGGCGAACGAGGAAGCCAGCGAGAGCGACATGTTCTCGCACGCCGGCGTCGCGGCGGAGTAGGCGCTCGTCCTGCTGACGGAAGTCGGCAACCGAACCCGCGGCGCTCACGACTCCGGGCGCTGCGGCGATGGATTCTGACTTCGGTCAGGAGGACGAACAAAGGGGCGTCGCAATACGGCGCCCCTTTTTGTTTGCCGAAAAACCGCCGAGAGCAGCGGCTTGCCCACCCTTCAGCGGTAACCCTCGTCATCCTGACGAAAGTCAGGATCCATTACCGCACCCGACAGAAGCGCGAGCGTAGCGCGAATGGATGCCCCGAGTTCACAAACGAAGTGCAACACCAGGTTGAGGTGTTGCGATGGGAACCAGGTACCGACAGCTCTCGTATGCGGAACGGTGTGC